>CANQJW010000024.1 GCA_947624345.1 uncultured Clostridia bacterium
TTTGAACGGTGAGACATCTCCATTACGGACATTCCTGTTCCCCTATAATCTAACATTTCATCTGCTGCTTCTTTTAATACTTCCTCAGGAAGAACAGCAGGACCGGCACTGAAATTATAAACTCTTGCCATTTTTAACACCCTCCATATAAATTGATTTGTAAAGTAGTTACTTTATTATTATATAATTTTATCCCGCTAAAGTCAATAAGTAAGCGGTATAAAATTGACAGCAAATAAATTTTTTCTGTTACTTAATTAAATCCTTTCCGCCCATATACATTCTCAAAGCCTCTGGAATCCTAACCGAGCCGTCCTCATTGAGATTATTTTCAAGAAATGCTATCAACATTCTCGGCGGAGCAACGACCGTGTTGTTAAGAGTATGTGCAAAATACTTGTTCCCGTCCGCACCCTTAACTCTTATCCCAAGACGTCTTGCCTGTGCATCACCCAGATTTGAGCAAGAACCTACCTCAAAATACTTCTTCTGACGAGGACTCCAAGCCTCAACATCTATACTCTTGACTTTCAGGTCTGCTAAATCCCCCGAACAACATTCAAGCGTTCTTACTGGAATATCAAGCGTTCTGAAGAAATCAACGGTATTATGATAGAGCTTTTCAAACCAGTTCATACTTTCCTCAGGCTTGCAGACAACAATCATCTCCTGCTTTTCAAACTGGTGAATACGATAAACTCCACGCTCTTCAATTCCGTGGGCACCAACCTCTTTTCTAAAGCACGGCGAATAGCTGGTCAGCGTCTGAGGAAGTTCGTCTTCTTTGAGAATGGTATCAATAAACTTTCCTATCATTGAGTGTTCGCTTGTGCCGATAAGATAAAGATCCTCACCCTCTATCTTATACATCATACCTTCCATTTCAGCAAATGACATTACACCGGTAACAACACTGCTTCTTATCATAAAGGGCGGAATGTAGTATGTGAAGCCTCTGTCTATCATAAAATCTCTTGCATAAGACAGTATTGCAGAGTGAAGCCTTGCAATATCTCCGCAAAGATAATAAAATCCGTTGCCCGAGGTCTTTCTTGCACTGTCTATATCAATTCCGTTTAGTTTTTCCATAATATCAACGTGATAAGGAACTTCAAAATTCGGCACTAACGGCTCGCCAAACTTCTCAATCTCAACATTTTCACTGTCGTCCTTTCCAATAGGCACGCTGTCGTCGATAATGTTCGGAATAACTAACATTCTTTCTCGTATCTGCTGTGAAAGATCACTCTCACTGCCCTCTAAAGAGGAAAGCTCGCTGTTTATCTCTTCAACCTGTGCTTTGACCTTTTCAGCTTCTTCCTTTTCGCCCTTTGCCATAAGTCCGCCGATTTGCTTGCTTATCTTATTTCTCTGGCTTCTTAGGTTATCACAGCGTGTTTTTGCGGCTCTGTACTTTTCATCTAACTCGATAACCTCGTCAACAAGCTTAATTTTATCACTCTGAAACTTCTTTTTTATATTTTCCTTAACGATTTCAGGGTTTTCTCTTAGAAATTTAATGTCCAACATAAATATATTCTCCTCAAATTCAGATGTTTATTTTTCAAGATTAGCTGAGCAGTTTTTAACAAACTCATCAAGCTCATCTTTGTTTTTGACTTTTATTTTAATAGTATAGCTTCCGTTTGCCCTCGCCGAAACCTCGGTTTTCTGTCCGAATGTCGACTGTAAAGCAGCTTCAAGCTCTGTTATATAAGTGTTTTCAAAACGAATTGACGACCCTGTTCCCCTTGACTTTCTTTCGCCGGTAGAAATAATTTTTTCAAGCTGTCTGACCGAAAGCCTGTCCGAAACGGTTTTCTTAGCAAGCTCCTGCCTTAGCTTTATATCGTTTACCCCTGCCAATACCTTTGCGTGACCCGCAGATAAATCACCATCTTTTACCATATTTTGCGTTTCATCATCAAGCTTTAAAAGCCTGAGCGAATTCGCAATAGCGGGACGGGATTTTCCCATTACTTCTGCGACCTGCTCCTGCGTCATACTGTATTTGCTCATCAGCTTTTCATATCCCAGAGCCTCTTCAATCGGATTTAAGTCCTCACGCTGTAGGTTTTCTATCAATGCAACCTGCATTGTTTCAAAATCGCTCATTTCCTTTATCAGAACAGGAACCTCGCTCAACCCGACCATTCTTGCCGCTCTCCAACGGCGTTCACCTGCGACTATCTGATAGCCGCCTGTGGGAAGCGGTCTTACAAGAATC
This sequence comes from uncultured Clostridia bacterium, assembly GCA_947624345.1. Lineage (GTDB taxonomy): Bacteria > Bacillota > Clostridia > Oscillospirales > Ruminococcaceae > UMGS1601. Next base: position 2,228 of record CANQJW010000024.1, read on the forward strand.
GGCTGTAAAACTCCGTGCTGACGGATAGAATCAGCAAGACTTAATATTGCGTCATCGTCAAACTCCGTTCTCGGCTGTGATTTGTTCGGCTCAATTTCAGAAAGCCTTAAAGTATTAGCCGCCGAGGAAGCTGAGACCTTTTCCTCATTGCTGTCAAAGAACAGAGCGTCCATGCCCTTTCCAAGCCTTTTTTTAGCCATATTTCCTCCTTATCTGTCATTATTTATTGCTAACTCTTTTTTTCTCTTCTTCTGACGTTTCAAAAACTCCTCAGCAAACTCCTCATAGGCCTTTGCGCCCTTACAATTCGGGTTATAATACATTATCGGCTGACCAAAGCTGGGAGCTTCGGAAAGTGAAATATTTCTCGGAATAACCGTTTTATAAACCATTTTAGGGAAGTGCATTTTTACTTCTTCAACAACCTGAGCCGTCAGATTGTACCTTTTCATATACATAGTAAAAAGTATTCCGTCTATAACTATATTCGGGTTTATGCTTTTTTGAACCTTTTTGATAGCCTCAATCAGTTCAACAAGCCCCTCCAGCGACAAAAACTCGCACTGGATAGGGATAATAACGCTGTCACAAGCGGCAAGGGCATTTATTGTTATCAAATCCAGCGTCGGGGGACAGTCAATGAATATATAATCATAATCGTCCTTGACCGTCAGGATCTGCATCTTAAGCCTGTGTGACCGCCTGTCCAAATCGAGAAACTCAACCGCCGCACCTGAAAGCGTCTGGGTTGCAGGAACAACCGATACACCTCTGAATGCGGTAGCAATAATCGCCTCAACCATACGGCAATTCCCGATAACCGCCTCATAAACCGTATTTCTTATGCGCCTTTTCTCTATTCCGAAGCTGGTTGTAGTATTGCCCTGAGGGTCAAAATCTATTACAAGAACTTTCTTTCCCATTATTCCGAGCGCAGCTGCAAGATTCACCGCCGTAGTGGACTTTCCCACGCCGCCCTTTTGATTGGAAATCGCAATAATTTTTCCCATTGCTTGTCCTTTCACAATAAAACAATAATAGTTAAGCCATTTTTCGTCGACTTAACTATTATTATAACAATATTTATATACATTTGCAAGATATATTTTAAATTTGTTTCACGTGGAACAATATCAGGCTCTAAAAGTTATGTTTCACGTGAAACATTATAGCTTTATAGCATTAGAAAGTAAAAGAATTATTTTCGTTTATCGGTATGGTTATTGTGTATGTTATTTCGTTTTCTGTCTGTGTTTTCTTTGAATTTGCCTCAACGCCCGATAATCTCATAACTTCAATAGCCTTGTTTATGGTGTTCACAAAAAGTCTAACATCCTTTAAAACAGGAGAACGCTTTTTGTAAGACTCCTTCTTTTGCCTGCCTTCCAGAAGTTTTGAAATGTATGCCTCAGTCATCTCAACATTAAGCTTGTATTTATGTATTCGCTCCAAAACATCAACCCGATCACTCTTTGAATTAAGCCGCAGCAGAGCACGAGCATGCCTCTCGCTAAGACCCATATCCATAATAACCTGTTGTTCATCGCCCGGAATTTTGAGAAGTCGAAGCTTGTTCGCAACCGTTGACTGTGCAATCCCCAGACGAATAGCCGCATCCTCCTGCGTCATTCCGTAAAGGGAAATGAGCGACTGAATCGCCCCTGCTTCCTCAAAAAAAGACAAATCCTCTCTTTGAATGTTCTCAACCAAAGCCATTAGCGCTGAGTTCCTCTCTGTCATATTAACAATAATGCAGGGTACGGTTTTCAGTCCTGCGATTTTTGCCGCGCGAAGCCTGCGCTCGCCCGAAACAAGCTCATATTCACCGTCGTTGATTCTGATAGTCAGTGGCTGAAGAATCCCCTCCTGCGAAATGCTTTTTGCTAGCTTGGTTAGCTCATCTGAATAAAAATGTTTTCTCGGCTGGCTGGGATTGGGCTTTATCAGTGAAACGTTTATTTCCAGCACCTTGTTGATTTCTTTTTCCTTTGATTTTGTTGTAAAGTTAACCATTTTGTTGTCCTCCCCAAAGCGGATTTAGCTCCGCCTATCTCTCTGTCTACACAAAACATTTTAACACTCAATATGCGTAATTTCTATAAGTTTTAATCGTCCGCAAATGACAAAAGCCGTCTCTAATCTACTTGATCAAGTAAATTAAAGCGGCTTTTTTGTCATCTGCCCCTTATTTCTGGGATATTTGCTCGCTGTTTGCGATATTTTTTTAATTGCTATCAGGGTTCGCTTATCGCCGCCCGGAAGGGAATAATCTATTATCCTGTCAATTTTTCCGCCCAGAACTTTAATTGCGTTTTTTGATACCGATATTTCCTCCAGAGCGTTTCTGCCCTTTAAAGCGATAAAATATCCGCCAACCTTTACAAATGGCAGGCAATATTCACAAAGCACAGGAAGCGCTGCGACTGCCCTTGCTGATGCAATATCAAATCTTTCTCTGTATTTCTCATTGTGGGCAACATCCTCTGCTCGCCCATGGATACACTCAGCGTTTAGATTCAGTTCGTCTGATAGTGCTTCTAGAAACTTTATTCGCTTATTCAAGCTGTCAAGCAAGGTTATCCGAATGTCATCTCTGAATATTTTCAGCGGACAAGATGGAAATCCTGCTCCCGTACCGACATCGATCAGCTTTGCTCCTTGTTTTACATCAACAAGCGAGAAGGGGAGAACGCTGTCCAGAAAATGCTTTTGGGAAATATCCTCCGGCGAAAGAATTGCGGTTAAATTTACCTTTTTATTCCAATCCATCAGCATTTCAGAGTATTTATACAATTTTTCGTATTGTTCGTCAGTGATATATGGCTGTACCTGACTAAAAAGCTGTTCAAGCCTTGATTTTTCAACTATCAAATAATCAGCTCCATTCCTGAGAGAAAGCTAATTCTCGCCGTTATTTTTATCTCTACGATTTTGCTCAAGCCACACAAGAAGAACAGAAACATCGGCAGGATTTACTCCCGATATACGGCTTGCCTGACCAACGCTTAGCGGTTTGATTTTGTTAAGCTTCTCAATTGCTTCGAGACGAAGTCCCCTGATATGAGAATAATCCAGATCACCCGGCAAGGCCTTTCTTTCAAGCTTTCTCATCTGCTCAACCTGTTCAAGCTGAATCTTGATATAACCCTCATACTTTATTGACAAATCCACCTGCTCACAGACTTCCTTGGATAGTTCAGGTCTCTCCTTATCCAGAAAAGCAGTAGCTTCATATGAACACTGCGGACGCCTTATTATCTGAGCGAGCTTTGCCCCCGTCTGTAATGGCTCTGTTCCACATTCCTCTAAATATTCGTTTACATCCTTAGGCGAAATGTTTACCTTCCAAAGACGCTTTACCTCTGTTTCAATCTGCGACACCTTTTCAAGAAGCCGATCATAGCGTTCCTTGCTTATCAAACCAACCTCATAGCCTATCGGAGTAAGCCTTTGGTCTGCGTTATCCTGACGAAGAAGCAAGCGATATTCGCTTCTTGATGTAAGCATTCGGTAAGGATCCATACAACCCTTTGTTACAAGGTCATCAATAAGCGTACCAATATATGAGCTTGCTCGGTCAAGAACAAGTCCGTCCTTATCCGATATTTTTCTCACAGCGTTAATTCCTGCGATAAGCCCTTGTGCAGCAGCCTCCTCATAACCCGAAGTGCCATTAAACTGCCCTGCGCCAAAAAGCCCCGAAACCTGCTTGAATTCAAGCGTTGGAAGAAGCTCTGTCGGATCACAGCAGTCATATTCAATAGCGTAAGCGTTTCTCATAATTTCTATATGTTCCAATCCCTCGATTGTTCTTAAAAACTCAATCTGAACATCTTCTGGAAGCGAGGTAGACATACCCTGCAAATAATATTCGTCGGTGTCAAGACCCATAGGCTCAATAAAAAGCTGATGTCGGGGCTTGTCAGAAAAACGCATTATCTTATCTTCAATTGACGGACAATACCTCGGACCAATACCCTCAATCTGTCCGCCATACATTGCCGAACGCTTTATGTTTTTCTTAATAACCTCGTGGGTTTTTTCGTTAGTGTAGGCAATATAGCAGGAAACTTTATTTTCCAGCTTATCGTGATTTTCAAAGGAAAATGGGACTATTTCCTCGTCACCGTCCTGCTTCTGAAGCTTATCAAAATCAATTGAACGGCGATGAACCCTTGCAGGAGTTCCTGTTTTAAATCTTCTCAGAGTAACACCAAGCTCTTTCAGACTGTCTGACAAAAGATTAGCAGGGGATACCGCATCAGGGCCGCTTTCATAGGCGCTTTCGCCCACAAAAACCTTACCCTTCAGATATGTTCCCGAACAAATAATAACCACCTTTGCAGAAAACTTACTGCATATTCTTGTCTGAACGCCAGTGACTTTTCCGTTTTCCGAAAGAATTTTAACAACCTCGCCTTGTTTTAAATCGAGGTTTTCACAGCTCTCAACCGCCTTTTTCATATATTCGTGATAACGGGTTCTGTCCGCCTGAACTCTCAGGCTATGAACGGCAGGACCCCGACCTCTGTTGAGAATACGGCTCTGTAAAAAGGTTGCGTCCGCCGCTTTTCCCATTTCTCCGCCAAGAGCGTCGATCTCTCTAACTAAATGTCCTTTGGCTGTTCCTCCAATTGACGGATTGCATGGCATATTTGCCAAAGCATCAAGGGTCAAGGTAAAAAGAGCAGTTTTTGCCCCTAACCTTGCCGAGGCAAGTGCCGCCTCACAGCCGGCGTGACCAGCACCGACAACTATTATATCATAATTCTCTAAAAACATAAGCTACCTCTGTATATGTTATTTTCCCACACAGAAATTATGGAACACCTGATCTATAACAGCCTCTGTTGCTTTTTCTCCGGTAAGCTCCAGTAGATAATCACAAGCTTTGGAGATCGTCACGGTAACGGCGTCAAGCGTTTCGCCAAGACTTAGAGCGTTCAAAGCAAGCTCTAAGTTATTCTTTGCCTTTTCAACGCAATTCTTTTGTCGTTCATTAGCAAAAATTGTAGTATCGGAATTTAAATTATCAAGCTTAAGAAGCGAAAATACGGCGTCTTCCAAATCTTTTTTACCTTTTTGCTCCTTTGCGGAAATGGATACAACAGATTTTCTATAATCTTTAAAATCCTCAGGTGAAATCTTAGTCTCTAAGTCAGTTTTATTCAGGACAATTACACACTGCTTGTCATTAATTTTTTCTAAAAGCTTTTTATCCTCAGCAGTTAAATCCTCACTAGCATCAAAAACAGCAATAATAAGTCTTGCGTTTTCAAGCTTTTTTCGAGCCAGATCAACACCCATACTTTCAACTAGATCATCAGTCTGGCGGATTCCAGCCGTGTCAGAGAGCTTTAAAACTACCTCGCCAAGTCGTGCAGATTCCTCTATAACATCTCGGGTTGTTCCTGCAATATCTGTGACTATTGAACGGTCAAAACCCAAAAGCATATTCATCAGTGACGACTTTCCGACGTTTGCCCGTCCGACAATCGCCGTATCAACGCCCTCACGGAAAATCAATCCGCTATCATAATCACTAAGAATCTGATTTAACTGTGAAACAGCGGTGTTAAGAGATAATTTCAACGCCTCATTTTCAACAGACGGCAAATCCTCCTCCGGGTAGTCAACCCACGCCGCAAGCTCTGCTAAAATTATGACCAGCTCGTCGGTTGTGGATTTTATCTTCTTAAAAAGCATACCTTCGTGTGCGAGATTTGCACTGTTTAAGGCTTGCTTGCCCTCTGCCGAGATAACATCCATAACCGCTTCTGCCTGAGTAAGAGAAAGCTTTCCGTTTAAAAAGGCCCGCTTTGTGAATTCACCAGGTCCGGCAGGCTCTGCTCCGCTTGCTATGCAGGCTCTCAGAACCTCTTTTGTTACAAAAATTCCACCGTGACAGGATATTTCAGCAACATTTTCCCCTGTGTAGCTGTTTGGTGCAAGGAAAACTGTCAATATAGCATCATCAACAGTCTTTCCATCAAAGACAACCTTTCCGTAAGCACAAGTATATCCTCTCATTTGAGAAACAAGCCGTTTTGAGAGAGGAACGAAAATCTTTTCAGCAATATTTATAGCATCTTCTCCGCTTATTCTTATAACCGAAATACCCCCGACAGCGTTCGGGGTTGATATTGCACAAATCGTACTCATCTTGTTCCTCCTTATAAAGCTGTTTTCAAGCCTGCAAGTCGTTCAATACAAAGCTGTCTAAATGCTTAAAATAAGGGACAAGACCTGCAAGAGGTCCGCCCCCTAAAGTAAATTACAAATCAATTTTTGTATAAAGTCCGCTTGAACACATTTCGTCCTCAGGCTTTGGCTTTTTGTATTCCTTTTCAAAGGAGCTTACTATATCATAGCCCTTTTTGCTGTTGTTAGAACGCTTGTTATTTTTTCTGCCTCTGTTATCATACTTCTTTTTGTCGGTTGAGCTGATAACGACCCTTCTGTGAGGATCCTCGCCCTTTGAATGTGAAGTTACACCCTCTATATCAGTGATTACCGAGTGGATAATTCTTCTCTCATAAGGGTTCATTGGCTCAAGAGTTGTTGTTCTTCCGCTTCTCTTAACATTATTTCCTATTTTCTTTGCAAGACGCTCAAGCTGAGCCTTTCTCTTTTCTCTGAAGCCGTTTGAATCAATTGAAATTCTGAAATACTCTCTGTCTATTCTGTTGCAAACCAAGGATGCAAGATATTGAAGAGAATCCAAAATCTCTCCTCTTTTTCCGATAATTTCTTCAATATCATCTCCTGAAATGTCTAAAACAGCACTTTTTACGCTTTCCTTAATATCAATTGAAATTTCATAGCCCATCTGTGCAAACACTTTTTTAACATAATTTGCTGCTAATTGTGGCTTGCTGTCCTCTACGGTTGCCTCGATTTTTGCCTCGCCCTTTAGCTTTCCGAAAAGAGATTTCTTTGGCTCCTCTAAAACTACAAACTGAATCTGATCCTGTGAAACGCTGAAATCAGCTTCCGCAAGAGCCTTTGCTTCGTCTATTGTTGACGCTGTAAATATCTTTGTCATGATTTTATCCTTCTTTCTATAAAACTGTTTTTAATCTTCGTTATATTCGTCGCCGTATTTTTCTGCCATTCTTCTTCTTGCTTCCTGAAGTCTTTTCAATTCGGCTTGTTTTCTCTCGGCTTTTGTCAGTTTTCTCTCTTCATCCGTATCGTCATCTATCTGCTTTTCTGTGCTGTTTGCACCCATTTGATTTTGCTGCATTTCAAGCGCTCTCTGATAAAAGCCTTTTTTCTTCTTCTTTTTCTTAGCGTCTCGCTCTGCCATTGCCTCAACCTTTTCCGGGGTGTAAATCTTATTGAGCACAACCGTCTGAATCAGCGAGTAGAACGAGGTCAGAGTCCAGTATAAACCTAATCCCACCGGGAATTTGAACGCAATATAGAAAGAGAACAACGGCATTATATAGAGAACGAGATTCATTCCGCCCATATTTGTATTTGCTGTCGGGTTGTTCTTTTTCTGATAACGCTGAGAAATAAACGTGAGAATAAGCTGGAACAGGAACGAGCTTACCGGAATAAGCAGATATAAAGATGTCCAGCTTGGCATTTCGCTAAGAGGAATACCAAAGAAAGTATAATCTACTCTTTCAAGCTCCTTGTTAATTTTGTCATCAATAACATTAAACATTTCCCCATAGCCGTTATCTGAAATTTTGAACATTAAAAGCTGAGGTCTTGTATAAAGCTGACTTGAAAGCTTCTTTTTATCTAATAAAAACTTTGTAAAGTCTTTATCATCAGGATAATATTCAGAAAAAACCTGTTCAACATTTTTCAGTGCATCATCTAAATTCTTTGACGAACTTTTAAGGGTAAATCCGTTGATTTTTGCTCCCTCTTCTAAAACTTTATCTTTAAAAATATCCTCTTTTTCATCTTCTGTAAGCTGAACGTAGGTCTTGTCGCCCATTGCGTTTGCAATAATTATAGTATCCTTAACAAGGTTTTCTGCATCAGTTATATTCTGGCTTGTTGTGCTTGTCATACTAAATGAATTTCCGCCAATGTTCGATACATACTTTAAAGGAGCATAAATGACTCCAATGATTGCAAACAAAAACACCATAGTAATAATCATCGGCAGACAGCTTCCCATAGGGTTTATGCCCTCTTCTGTGTAAAGCTTCATCATTTCTTCTTGATATTTTTCTTTATTATTGCCGTATTTATTCTGGAGCTTTTTCAGCTGAGGCTGAAACTTAGCCATTCTTGCAGTATTTTTCTGCTGTTTTACCTGAAACGGCACAGTTATAAGTTTAGTTATGAGAGTAAATATGATCAATGCTAAACCGTAGTTTTTAAAGATTATATAACATAGCTTCATCAGATAGCCGAGTAGTGGTGTAACTATTGGAATATTCCACATATGTCTTTTTCTCCTTTGATTTTATTTTCCGTTTTTAAGTGAATATATGCAAAAATGTTCAGGCACATTATCCACTCCGCCCTTGCTCCAGGGGTTGCATCGCAATAGCCGCCATACGGCTAAAATTAAACCCTTGAATAATCCGTGCTTTTTTAAAGCTCGCCTTGCATATTCCGAACAGGTCGGATAATATTTGCAGCGAGCCGGCTTTAGCGGGGATATACATTTTTGATAGATAAATATCAAAAAATCGGAAATTTTTTTCATCATTCTTCCTATTATCTCTTTTTATTTTTCTTATTAAATGGCTTAAAGGGCTTGTTCATTTCCTTTAACACTCTTTTCTTAAAGAAAATCTCTATATCCGTCGACTTAACAGATATAATATCCTGCCTTGCAACAAATATAATATCAAAGCCTATCGGAAACAATTTTTCTTTATTTCGATAAGCTGCCCTTATAATTCTTCTTGCTCTGTTTCTCTGAACAGCATTGCCTATTTTCTTTGAGGTTGTTATGCCAATTCGGTTATAAGGACTTTTGTTCGGAAGAAAATATACAGAAATAAAATTATTAGCCGAAAATCTGCCCTTTTTATACGCTTTCATAAAATCCTTATTTGATTTTATAACCTTAGTAAACAGCATAAACGACCTCAAATAAATATTTTAAAGCAATAAAAACAAAAGACCACTATAATACTAGGCTAATTCAATCTAGTAGTATCAGTGGTCAACGAATTAGTAGCTAATTTTCTTTCTGCCCTTTTGTCTCCTGCGAGATAGAATTTTGCGTCCGTTTCTTGTAGACATTCTTTTTCTGAATCCGTGCTCTTTCTGAGCATGTCTCTTCTTTGGTTGAAATGTTCTTTTCATCCTTTTATCCTCCCTTCCTTGAGCTATTAATATATATATATAACAACTCTTTTGAAATGTTTAAATCTATTTGGCTTAAAGTCTCTTGAGTTAATATTATATTACAACTGCTATCTTTTTGTCAAGCAATTTAAGATATTTTTACAAATAATTTTTATAATAAATAAAAAAGCACTAGATATAGTAGTTTTTTAATTTTTAAGCACAATTTTTCTAGTAGAATTTTATAACATATCATTAAAAATCTATCCTTTAACTCTGACTTTCAATATAAAAAATATATACTATTTAATATATATATGTGATATAAAAAATTTTTCAATTTAATTTGCTTGAAATTTGATAAAAAATATGCTATAATTAGCTTAATATTTTTAATGGGTTTTTATGCCCTTAAAACGATAAAATAAAGGAGGTTTTTTATAGTGGATTCTTTTTTGGAAGTATTCGAAGATGTTAAAAAACACTGTCTTGCAAATCCTAGTGTCAGCCAGATTGGTTTTGATAAATGGATCAGACCGCTTGAAGCGGACAGGCTTGAAAATAAAACTGCATACATTTTAGCACCAAGTGAATTTGCTAGACAAACTGTAATGGACTTCTATTATGATTTGATTAAAAAATCATTTTTTGAGGTTTTGGGTATTGAGGTTGAAGTAAGCATTTCAAATAAAGCAGAGGTAATGGACGACAGTCAGCAGTTCAATTATGTTATTGAAAACGAAAAGCATTTAGAACGCTCTCTCAAAGACGGACTTTATGACCTCACCTTTGATAATTTTATCAAAGGAAAATCAAACGAACTTGCTTACGCATTTTGTACAGCCGTTGCAGGTATGAATGAAGACTCAGAAAATATAGGAAATAAGGCAGTATTCAATCCGCTTTTTATTTACGGTGACTCAGGTCTTGGAAAAACGCATTTGCTTAAAGCAATTGAACACGAAGTAAAGAGAAAAAGCCCTGAAAAAAATGTTATGTATGTAACCTGCGAGACGTTCGCAAATGAACTCATAACAGCCATAACAAACAGAGATACGGAATCCTTTCATCAAAAATACAGAAATGTAGATTTTCTTTTAATGGACGATATTCAGTTTCTCTCTAAAAAAGAACAGACTCAGGAGGAATTTTTCCATACATTCAACGAGCTTTATAATCACGGAAAGCAGATTGTACTTACATCAGATATTTCACCTACTAAAATTTCAAAGCTGGAAGACAGAATTAAAAGCAGATTTGTAAGAGGCGTTCAGGCCGATATTCAGCCACCTGATTTTGAAACAAGAATGGCTATCATTAAAAGAAAAGCTGAGCTTTTGAATATTGATATTCCCGATCCTGTTTCAAGAGTTATTGCTGAAAAAATTAAAACAAACATAAGACAGCTTGAAGGTGCGGTAAATAAAATAACTGCTCTTACAATGTTCTCAAATGAAAAGCCTTCAATAGCAATGGCGCAAAAGGTTATAAGAGAAAATCTTATTGAAAACCAACCTGCGGATATTACTGTTGATAGAATTTTAGCTGATGTTTCTACAGCATTTAATGTTTCACCTGACGATATTCGTTCTCCCAGCAGAAATGCTCCTATATCATTAGCAAGAAAGATTTCTATTTATGTAATCAGAGAGGTTAAAGGACTTAGCTATACAGAAATCGGTGACGAGCTTAAAAGAGATCATTCTACTATGACTATCAACTATAAAGATGTCAAGAAAATGCTTGATTCAAATTCTGACTTAAAAGAAACTGTAAACGATATTATTAAAAATCTGAGAGAATTATAAATCTGACCTATTAGATTCTATTTTTCAACACGATTTTTAACATTAAAATTTTATTATAAGTATTGAAATTTTATAGGACAAATCATATCTTTATATTTTATTTCAATATATCAACATAACAAAATTCAACTTTTTAAAGTATCATTTTTTATAATAACATATTTTATCTGATTTTTTAAACATATTTTAGCTATTATTAGTTTTCAACTGTTAAAAGCAGTTTAAAGATGTTAATAATATTTTTTACTTGTTAAAAGGGATATATTCTTTTTGAAAGCTTGTTTAGAAATAAGCTTAGTTATAGACTTAGTTTGAAGCAGTTTTTCTAGTTTTAAACACCCTCTACTACTACTACTATATTATTTATTTATATTATTTATTTTTTAAGGAGAGAATCATTATGAAATTTATATGCAATAAGCAAAGTTTGTACGAAGCTGTTATAAACGTTTCAAAAGCGGCATCTGATAAATCTTCTATTCCGGCGTTGGAAGGAATAAAGATGAGCCTTCAGAATAATATATTAGAACTTACAGGCTATGATTTGGAAATAGGCATAAGAACAGAAATTTCTGTAAAATCTGAAGATGTAGGCGAATTTATTGTAAATTCAAGACTTCTTTCTGATATTATCAAAAAAATGCCTACAGAAGAAATTCTTATTGAAGTAAGCTCTAATATGCAGGTTAAAATATCAGGTGGTGTGACTGAATATACAGTAAGTGCAATGCCTGCTGATGAATATCCTGAGCTTCCTGAGACAGATAGTGAAGACAAGTTTGCAATTGCTCAGGGAATCCTAAAAGATATGATAAGACAGACGATATTTGCTGTTGCTGTTGTTGATACAAAGCCAATATTAAAGGGAGAGCTGTTTGAAATTCAGGACGGAGTTTTCAATATGGTTTCTCTTGATGGATACCGACTTGCTGTCAGAACAGAAAATATAAACACTACAAATGATTATAAATTTGTTGTGCCATCAAATGCACTTAGAGAGGTTTTTAAGCTCTTAAATGAAGAGAGTGAGGAAAACTGTATTATATATATTTTTAAAAAGCATATAATTTTTGATATCTCGGGATATTTAGTATATTCAAGGCTTATTGAAGGAGAATTTCATAATTATAAAGGCTCAATTCCAAATTCCTGCAATACAGAGGTTATTGTAGACACTAAAAATATGATAGATTGTTTGGAGAGAGCTTCTCTTTTAATAAATGAAAGAGTAAAAAGCCCTGTAAGATGTATTTTTGATAATGAATTGCTTAATCTTTCCTGTTCAACATCTATCGGAAAAATCAGCGATGAAATAAGTGTTGACATTACAGGACCAATGATAGAAATAGGTTTTAACTGTAAGTTCTTACTTGATCCGCTGAAAACTATAACAGATGATAAGGTTAAACTCCAGATGAACGGCGGAAATCTTCCTATGAAGATTGTTCCACTTAATTCTGATAGTTATACATTCTTAGTTTTACCTGTAAGGCTAAAAAGTGAGTAATAGAGATATAAAATGAATAGAGAAAAGATTGAAATAAAAACAGAATTTATAAAGCTTGATTCTCTTCTAAAATTTGCAAATGTTGTTGAAACAGGCGGAATTGCTAAGGAAATAATAAAAGACGGCGCTGTTAAGTTTAATAATAATGTTTGTACTATGAGAGGAAAAAAAGTACGACGCGGAGATATTGTCACAATTGATGAATTAAATTTGGAGATTGAAATTATTTAATTTATGTTTATATCTTGTATAAAAATTGATGGATTTAAAAATTTATCCTCTGTTAATATTGATGTGGATAAACGTATAAATGTAATCTGCGGAGATAATGCACAGGGAAAAACCAATTTAATTGAGGCAATATGGCTTTGCAGCGGACTTAAAAGCTTCAGAAATTCTAAGGATAAGGATTTAATAAATTTAAAGAGACAAAACTTTGATATTGAAATATCCTTTGAAAATAGCTTTAGAAAGCAAAAAATTGAATACAAGCTTGCTAAACAGAATATAAAGGAAAAAAATATTAAGCTAAACGGAGTCCCGCTAAAAAATCCGTCAGATTTATTTGGAAATCTGTGTTGTGTTGTTTTCACACCTGAGGATTTGTTTATCTCAAAAGGTTCTCCTGATAATAGACGAAAATTTATAGATATATGTGTCTCACAAATCAAAAATTCATACAGAAGAGTGTTAAATCAATATGATGAAATTTTAACTCAGCGTAATTTTCTTTTGAAAAATATAAGTATAGGTAAATCTTCGGTTGACGAACTTGATGTATGGGACGAGCAAATGTCAAGGCTTGGTTCTTATATTTCCGTTATAAGATATGCATATACAAAAAAACTGAATACATTTGCAGGAAGACTTTATAATGAAATTTCTCATGGTAAGGAAAAGCTGGAGATTTTTTATGAGTCTTCAGTTTTTGAAACTCTGGAAAATAGAAGTGATTATAACAGAGAAATGGCAAGTGAATATTTAGCAAAGCTAAAAAGCACAAGGCAAGAAGACATAAAAACAGGCTTTACTACAATCGGTGTTCAAAGAGATGATTTGATATCTAATATAAATGGTCTAAATTGTCGAGAGTTTGGCTCTCAGGGGCAGTGCAGATCAGTTGCTTTGGTTTTTAAAATAGCTCAGGCATATATTTTATTTGAGGAAACAAAAGAGGCCCCTTGTATTTTGCTGGATGACGTTTTATCTGAACTTGATATGAAAAGGCAGGATTTTGTTTTATCAAGAATTTCAGATATGCAGGTTTTTATCACTTGTTGTAAAGATATAAAATTAAAAAGCGGTATAGGCAAAACCTTTTATATAAAAGGCGGAAGAATTATAAACGCTTAGTTAAATCAGAAGGGAAAATATATGTTTTTGCATCTGGGTAATGATGTTTTAATAAACACGAAAAATCTTATAGGAATTTTTGATATAGAAAAATCTTCAATATCAAAATATACCAAAGAGTATTTGAGTAATGCAGAAAAACTGAAAAGGATTGTGAATGTGTCTTTTGATTTACCAAAGAGCTTTATTGTTTGCTTAGATGAGAATTTTAATGAGACAGTTTATATCTCACCGATTTCAACAGCAACTCTAAAGAAAAGATTTATAAAAAAGAAAATTTAAAAAGATAAAATAAGTTAAAAGTGTAAAGCAGATTTAAGGAGGATTATTTTGAGTAATCAGGAAATTGAAATGAAAGATGCAGAAATGGTAGAAGAAATATCCAATAAAAATATTTCTCAGGTTGACGAAGATGTAAGCTATGATGAAAGTCAGATTCAGGTTTTAGAAGGGCTTGAAGCTGTAAGAAAAAGACCTGGTATGTATATCGGCTCGACCGGTTCAAGAGGCTTGCATCATCTGGTTTATGAGATTGTTGATAACGCTATAGATGAGGCTCTTGCTGGGTATTGTAACGAAATAAAGGTTGAAATTCTGCCGGGAGAAATAATCAGAGTAACAGACGATGGCCGTGGAATACCAACAGGAATTCATCCAAAGGAGGGTATTTCTGCTGCTACTGTCGTTTATACCATTCTTCACGCCGGAGGAAAATTCGGCGGTGGAGGATACAAGGTCGCAGGAGGACTTCACGGAGTTGGAGCATCAGTTGTAAATGCTCTTTCTGAATGGCTTGAATTAACTGTTTATGACGGAGAAAATATACATTTTCAGCGGTTTGACAGAGGTCACTACTCTGAGGAAATCAAGATAATAGGTAAAACAGATAAAACAGGTACTTCTGTTAAGTTTAAAGCTGACCCGGAGATTTTTTCTGAAACTGTTTATGATTATGAAATTTTACTCAAAAGGCTTCGTGAACAGGCATTTTTAAATGCAGGAATAAAAATTGTATTTTCTGATTTAAGAGATGAAAGTGATATCAAGGAAGAAACCTTGTATTACGAGGGAGGAATAAGAGAGTTTGTAACCCACATTCATTCTGTCAGAGGTTTAGATGCGATAATTCCTGATGTTATTTACATTAACGGCTCGGCAGGCGATAGCTATGCTGAGGTAGCACTTCAATATAATGACAGCTATAATGATTTTGTTATGAGCTTTGCAAATAACATTCATACTGTTGATGGCGGAACCCACGAAACAGGGTTTAAAAACGCACTTACCAGAGTTATCAACGAGTATGGCAGGAAGTTTAATCTTCTGAAAGACGGCGAAAAGCTTCTTGGTGATGACGTTCGAGAGGGTATAACTGCTATTGTATCAGTTAAGCTGACAAATTGCGAGTTTGAGGGACAGACAAAGGGTAGACTGGGTAATCCTGAGGTAAGACCTTTGGTTGATAAGATTGTAAGCGAAAAACTTATGAATTATCTTGAGGAAAACCCAACGGTAGCTAAGGCTATATTTGAAAAGTCTATGGCGGCACAAAGAGCAAGAGAGGCCGCTAAAAAGGCAAGAGATTTAACAAGAAGAAAATCTGCTCTTGAATCTGCACAACTCCCCGGAAAGCTTGCCGACTGCTCAGAAAAAGGCGCAGACGGTACTGAAATTTATATTGTCGAGGGAGATTCTGCGGGCGGTTCTGCTAAAGAGGGAAGAGATAGAAGATTTCAGGCGATTTTACCTCTTTGGGGAAAGATGCTCAATGTTGAAAAAGCGAGAATAGACAAAGTTTACGGCAACGAAAAGCTAATGCCGGTTGTAACTGCACTTGGTACAAGTATTGGCGAGGATTTTGATATAACAAGGCTTCGTTACGGAAAAATTATTATTATGGCCGACGCCGATGTCGACGGAAGTCATATCAGAACGCTTCTTCTGACATTCTTCTTCAGATTTATGAAAGAGCTGATTATACAAGGCCATGTTTATATCGCACAGCCTCCGCTGTTTAAGGTTTTCAGAGGAAAACAGGTAAGATATGCTTTTTCTGATGAGGAAAGAGATGAATATATTAAAGAGCTTGCGGGCGAAAATAATTTAAAGGTTGAGGTTCAAAGATATAAAGGTTTGGGAGAAATGGATCCCGAACAACTTTGGGAAACAACAATGGATCCTGAGCGAAGAACAATGATTAAAATTTCACTTGAGGACGCCGAAAAGGCAGATGAGATATTTACAATTCTTATGGGTGATAAGGTTGCGCCCAGAAAGGATTTTATCGAGAAAAATGCAAAATATGCAGAAAATCTCGACATTTAATAGAAGGGAGTTAACATTTAATTTCGGACAATATGAATGTTCGATATACTGTGAAAAATTTTGAGGAGGAATGCCCGCTTCGGGCCAAAAAATATGAACAAGGAAATAAAAACAAAAAATTCAACTATTGATGAACAACTAAGCGAGCTTAATTCACAAATCATTGAGGAAATGAATGAGAAGTTTGAAGAGGTAAATGCAAATCTTTATGTAACCTATGATATAAAAAACACCGAGGAAGAGGAAGCGTTTATCGCCTTTCAGAAAAAATTTATTTTAAAATCAAACATTCTCAAAACTATTGCTTTTGCAATTTTAGCAATTTTATTTGTTTATCAAGTAATACAGAAACCTGAGAACTTTGCGTCGTGGCTTTGTCTTGTAGTATGCTTGGCGGTGATTTTTATTGTCTGGTATAACCCGATAAAAATAAGAAAAACGCTTATGCAGTCGCTAAAGCCGCTTGAGGATGACAGATATATTTTCAAGCTGTATGATAACAGGTTTTCAATCGAAACTATTATTCCTCAGGAAGAAGTAGAACAGGCGGTGAAAGAGGGCGAGGAGCCAACACGAATTCCACCTAGGGTTGTAAGCTTAAGTGATACAGGGCTTTCTGTTTTAGAAAAAGAGAATATGTTTATTATCTTTTTGAAAAAGGAATCTATCTATGTTCTTCCGAAAAGATGTATGCATAGTGACGAAATAAAACAGCTGTCAGAAGTGTTCAGCCAGAATCTTGGCGACGATTTTGAAAAAGAAATTCTCAAGAAAAATATAGATTAAGAAAACTATTATGAAAAGAGTGTGATATTGTGTCAGAGAATGAAACACTTGAAAAATCTTTTGCAGAAAGCGAAAATTTCGATAAAAAGCTGATTGTCAGAGATATTGAAAAGGAGATGAAAAGCTCTTTTATTCAGTATTCAATGGCAGTAATTGTTTCCCGTGCATTGCCTGATGTTCGTGACGGATTAAAGCCTGTTCACAGAAGAATTTTATATACCTTGCACGAGAACGGAATAACACCTGATAAGGCTTACAGAAAATGTGCCGACACGGTCGGATCGGTTTTAGGTAGGTATCATCCGCACGGAGACGCATCTGTTTATGATGCTCTTGTTCGTATGGCTCAAAGCTTTTCTTTGCGTTATCCTTTAGTAGACGGACACGGAAACTTTGGTTCAATTGACGGCGATCCGCCTGCTGCTTATCGTTATACTGAGGCAAAAATGGCAAAAATGTCAGTTCATATGCTGACTGATATAAATAAAGAAACAGTGCCATTTATGCCTAACTATGATGACAGACTGAAAGAGCCTCAGGTTTTGCCGAGTCGTTTTCCTCAGCTTTTGGTAAACGGTTCAACGGGTATTGCCGTCGGTATGGCGACAAATATTCCGCCCCACAATCTGAACGAAGTAGTTGACGCTCTTAGTCTTCTTGTTGAAAATCCTGATTGTACTCTTGATGAGCTTATGACTTGCATAAAGGGACCTGATTTCCCGACGGGCGGAATAATTATGGGCAGAGCAGGAATTCGTGCCGCTTATGCAACAGGAAGAGGTAAGATAACCCTCAGGGCTAAAACCTCTATTGAAGAAATAAAGGGAAGAAACTGTATTATTGTACACGAAATTCCTTATATGGTAAACAAGTCAAGGCTTTTAGAGAGCATAGCTAATCTTGTTAAAGACAAGCGAATTGACGGAATCCACGATCTTCGCGACGAATCAGACAGAAACGGAATGAGGATCGTTATTGAGCTTAAAAAGGATGCGATTTCTCAGGTTGTTTTAAACAAGCTGTTTTCATATACCCAACTTCAGGATACTGTCGGCGCTATTATGCTTGCACTTGTTGACGGTGTTCCAAAGGTCTTAACCCTTAAAGAAATGCTTGAGCATTATCTTGACTTTCAGGTTGAGGTTATTGAGAAGAGAACACGCTTTGACCTTAAAAAGGCAAAGGACAGGGCTCATATTTTGCAGGGATATTGTCTTGCAATTGATAATATTGATGAAGTTATCAATATTCTCCGTTCTTCAAAGACGATTCAAGAGGGTAAACAAAGACTATTAGAGCGTTTTAAAGACGAGGATATGGCTATACTTCTCGGAGACACCGAGCTTACTGAACACACAAAAGGTATGACTGAGGTTCAGGCTGACGAGATAGTCAAGATGCGTTTAGGACAGCTCACAGGACTTGAAAGACAAAAAATTGTTGACGAGTTCAATGCTCTCAAGGAGAAGATAGCTGACTTAGAGGATATACTTGCCAATCATGACAGAGTTCTTCAGATTATTCTTGATGAGGTCAATGAAATAAAAAACAAGTTCGGCGACGAAAGACGAACAATGATTGAAAATGTCAGCGGAGAGGTTGACATTGAGGATCTTATTCCTGTTGAGGATAATGTTGTTACATTAACGCACAATGGATATATAAAGAGAGTGCCTGTTTCGGTATATAAGGCTCAGCACAGGGGCGGACGAGGCGTTTCGGGAATGAAGCAGAGAGAGGATGATTTTGTTTCCGAGATGTTTATATGCTCAACTCACGACAATGTTTTGTTTATTACGAACAAGGGCATTATGTATAAGCTTAAATGCTATGAAATACCAGAGGGTTCAAAGGCTTCGAGGGGTACAAATATCGTGAATATTCTGCCGTTGTCTGAGGGTGAAAATATTGCACAGATGATAAAGACCGAAGATTTTGACGAGGGTAAGTATCTTATTATGGTTACCAAAAACGGCAAAATCAAGAGAACGGCTCTTTCCCAGTACAGAAATGTCAGAAAGAACGGACTTATTGCCATTGGCATTGATGACGGCGACGAGATTATGGGTGCAAGAATGACAAACGGCTCAGATGATGTTATGGTAGCAACTCATGAAGGCAAGGCTATCAGAATCAATGAGTATCAGATGCGTCCTATGTCAAGAACAGCTCACGGAGTGCGTGCTATCAAGCTTCGTGAAGGAGATTATGTTGTATCTATGGCTAGAATCCGTGAGGGTGCAACAGTTCTCACTGTTTCTGATAAGGGACTGGGCAGACGTTCGACTTTGGATTCTTATAGGATTCAAAACCGTGGCGGTTACGGACTTCTTAACTATAAGGTTTCCGAGGAAAAGGGATATGTTTGTGGAATAAAAGTTGTAGATGATGATGATGACATCATTATGATCTCGAGCGATGGCGTTATTATAAGAATTCGTGCAAACGACATCAGGGTGATGGGCAGATATGCAACCGGAGTAAGGCTGATGAAGCTGAGAAAGGACACTCAACTGGTTACCTTTACTCGTGCTGAACATGATGATTCCGCTGAGATTTCTGAGGTTGAACAGCCAAGCGATGAGGAAGTAAAGGCTCAGGAACAGGAAGCAATAGCTGCAGAGCAAAACGAAGTAGTAGTTGATGATTCTGAAGCAGTTGATGATTCCGAATTTGAAGAATAAATAAAATCAAAGCTGTCGGCATTGCGCTGACAGCTTTTGTTTTAGCATTGCAAAAAATATTTGTATAAAATAATGAATTTTAATTATTAAATTTGTTTAAAATGGAGACTTTTAATTTATTTGGTAAAATCATATAGACTTTTTGCTTAGCATATGATACAATACATTTATGCAGTTGTTATATAATTTTGTCAAGTATTTATATAAAAACAGACAATAACTATATAATTTCGTGCTTAAATTTCGTTAATTTATAGAAAACGAAGGAAGATTTTATGAGTATTAAAAAGTACATAGCCGAGTTTATCGGAACAGCGGTTTTGGTGATTTTCGGTTGCGGAACGGCAATGCTTGTAGGTTGTGACGCTGTAAACGGAAGCGGATATATTCTTACAGCTTTGGCATTTGGCCTTGTAATTGTCGGAATGGCTTACTGTATAGGTAACATTTCGGGATGTCACATTAACCCTGCTGTTTCTTTGGGAGTTTTAATCAGCGGTGGAATGAAAGTTGTTGATTTTATCGGCTACGTTATTGCGCAAATTCTTGGTGCTATTGCAGGAACAGGTGTTTTAGCAGCTGTATTTTCACTTGGCGGAGTTAAAGACCAAACCGGTGGTTTTGGTTCTAATGGAATTACCAATTTAGACAACAGCATTATCGCCGGACTTATTGTAGAGGTCATATTGACCTTTGTATTTGTTCTTACAGTTATTGGTGTTACTTCAAAGAGCGCTAACCATGGTTCGTTCGGAGGACTTATTATTGGTCTTACGCTTACTCTTGTACATATTCTCGGTATCGGTCTTACAGGAACATCTGTAAACCCGGCAAGAAGTATCGGACCTGCAATTTTTGCAGGCGGAGACGCTCTTAAAAATGTATGGATATTTATAGTTGCACCTCTTGTAGGCGGAGCATTGGCTGCAATAGTTTACAAGGTTTTAGCTCCTAAGGAGAAAGCTGAATAATTATTTATAAAAGTATAATAAATAAGACTCCTATGGGATTTTAATGCGCTGCCCCAAATTGTGCAGACAGTACAAAAACACCCCTCATGGTAGGTAAAATTAAATATTAAGCAATATACT
>CANQJW010000025.1 GCA_947624345.1 uncultured Clostridia bacterium
GTGACTCGTAAGAGCCGTGGGTTCGAATCCCACCTTCTCCGCCATTTTTGCTGATTTGCCCCAAGTTCTCCGGGCGGAACTTGACCGGATGGGGCTTAAAGTTAAATATTGGGGAGCAAGTGCTCCCGAACGGTGAACTTTACTTGCATGGAGAAGTACTCAAGCAGGTCGAAGAGGCGCCCCTGCTAAGGGCGTAGGTCGGGAAACCGGCGCGAGAGTTCGAATCTCTCCTTCTCCGCCAAAGAATTACGACTATTTTTAATAGATAGTCGTAATTTTTTTGTCTAAAAATAGGCTTAAAAATTGGTTCCCTCTATACCACACAGACTACATTGCCGCCGTTAGCGGTTCGATCTCAAGACCGTCCAAGTTTCCAACAAATTTATAATTTATGGTGACGTCTTGCATGGTTTCCCCGTTTACTTTATAATAGGCAGATACATAAATTGAGTCTATAAGTTCCCTTGCCAGAAAACGGTCAATGCTTTTCAGCTCCAGACATTCGGAAATTTTATCTGTCCACCTTGCAATCTCACTTTCCTCGACTTGTTGTTTGTTGATCCTTTCTCTCAGCTTTTCAGCGATTTCCTCATGCTGCTTTAACTCGGCCTCATAATCGTGCAATAGATTGTAGAAAAAAGTTTCAGGCATTTTGCCGGATATTTTTTCCTTGTACAGATTTTTCACCGCAAAATTTATTTCCTCGATTTTAGCTTCCGCTCTTTTCAATTCATCAAGCATACGGGAGCCCTCACTCTCGCTGTCTTTGGCAAGCATTTTACTTATTGACTTAATCATAAGTTCCTTATCCTGATTTGCCAAACGTGCGTAGCGTCGAATATCCTTGAGTACGATTTCTTCGAGAATTTCCTCACGGATATTATGCGAGCTACAGGCGCTTTTCCCGTGGTTGGTATATGTCCCGCAGCGGTATGTGAGTTTTTGCGGCCTGCCTCGCAGTGATGCCGGCATTGTAGCTCCGCAGTCAGGGCATTTTACAAGTCCGACAAAGATTGACAACTCATGGTCATCTCGCTTTGTACGAGGGTAGTAACGTCCTTTCCTGATTTCCTGGGCAGCTTCCCATACATCAAGGCTTATCAAAGGTTCGTGAGTGTTCTCAACAATGATCCACTCGTCCGGATTGGTGAGTCGCCGTTTCTTGGATTTAAAGGAAACTACCTGCCTTTGCCCTTGTATGAGTCTGCCTATGTATACCTGACGCTGTATTATTTGAAGTATTGTGCTACTGTTCCATGACATAACCTCATCTTTTCGCGGGTTTTCTCTCTCTACTCGCTGATAGTAGTAGGCTCTTGGACAAAGTATACCCTCATAGTTGAGAGTTTCCGCTATCATTCTGCCATTCTTGCCGTTTACAAATTCCTTGAAAATTCTTTGAACAATAGGCGCAGCATCCTCATCTATAATGAGTTTGTGCTTATCTTCAGGGGATTTTTTGTATCCATAAGGAGCGCGGCTGCCCATGAACAAACCTTTTTCAGCGTTTGTCCTTTTAACCTGCCGAACCTTTTTGGATATATCTCTCGGATAATACTCGTTGATTACATTATGGAAGGCGGCAAAATCGTTGTTTGCGCCCATCGTGTCAACTCCGTCATTGATGGCAATGTAGCGGCAGTTTTGTTCAGGAAAATATTCATCGGTATAATACCCGGTCATAGAATAGTTTCGGCCAAGTCGGGATAAGTCCTTGGTTATTACGCAGTCGATCTTTCCTATTTCAATGTCCCTTATCATGCGTTTAAAATCCGGCCTGTCAAAATTGGTTCCACTATATCCGTCGTCTACATATTCATCAACCAATATCCAGCCTTTTTCAGTTACATAGTCTGAAAGTATCTGACGCTGATTTGCAATACTCATGCTTTCAAGATTACCATTGTTGTCATCGCGGGAAAGTCGAGCATATATGCCCACATGAAAGTTATTTTTCATAAATATACCTCCTGTAAAATTATTTATGTAGGACATAAGTGCTTGTTCAAGGACTATTATATCCCTTTGGAATGAGTAATGCAAAAAAATTTATTTTCGATCTGTTAATAAAGAATGGTGGATGGCCGTTTTAAGAGCGTCCATAAATGGAATTGTGTCATGAAAAACACTTTTAATATTGATTTTACAGCCGCCATGAACCTTTACTTGTGTGTAAAGTTCATTTTCTCCTGTCCGCTTTTCGGACAGGATTTTTATATCACACGATACATTGTTCAAATTTATTCCCCCTTTGAAAATATCACAAATTAATCAACTGTTAAATGTAATTGACTAATTTCTGATACCGAAAAAATCAAAGCGACAACGGACGGCGTCTTGCAAACCGCCTCATAGGAGTTTCACCTTCCCGGCATCCGCCCGGACTGCTATCTTGCCTGCGGCGGCCTCGCGCTTTGCGCTATCCGCTCGGACTGTGACTTAGCAGAAGTATCATTGTCCCGGCACACAGTCGTCGCCCACAGCTTGCAAAGCTGTATTCTGGAGGTGATGTTCCCGCTCCTCTTAGCGTCAGGGATTATCTTGACACAAGGATCGCCGCGCATTTTCCATTTGGCTCGTATGTGCCGGAATGTATCCGTCTTGCCTATACTGCGCCGGCATTTTCCTCTGGCGCTTTCTTTGTAAAATTTAGAAAGGCATACTAATAATTAGCAGATCTACGAGAAAACTTGGCAATAATTCCGGCAATTATTTTTTGTTGGTCACAGTTGACATAAGGAATTATTTGTTGCAATAAACACTCTTCTTCATTGCTGAGATAGTGTTCATAGCTCCTATAACCTGGCAACATATAAATCCCGCCATTATTACCTTTTTTCGTATAAATAGGAGCAAAACGGCTCAGGAAATCAATATCTCTATTGATTGTTTTTATGGACACTCCAAACTCTATGGCAAGTTCACAGCAGGTGGCCTTGCGTATGTAAGCAAGTTTATCAAGAATTTTTATGCGACGCTCACTTATGCAAAGCTTATCCTTCACCATTTTGTCCCTCCTTTCAAGGGGATTATAGCATTTAAATAGGACAGATTTTTGGGGATTAACAAAAATATTTTATATAAAATAAAAAAAAACAGGATTTCTTGTCAGATAGGCAAGAGACCCTGTTTTTGTATTGGCGCGGTTATCATACTTTCCGATATTTTTCCAAACTCATAGGTACCTTAGGCTGATACCACGTTGATATGCACATGGTGTCAAGAGAATGCAAAGCTATCATAAAAGCAAAAGAACACATTATTCCGCCAATTTTAAAAAGCATTTTCCGTATTTTCATAGTATATCACCCCCTGTCACAATATATTTGCCCCTATATCTATTGTAGCCCAAAGGGCATGGGACATCTCAATACTAATAAATTGAAAATAGTGGTCTTTCGTTTAACTCCAAAGGTTGTTTCAGTCAGTTCATTATACCACGGTTCCTGTACATTCCCAATAAAAGGGATATATTTACCTGAAATACACCAAGCGATATGCTTAGTGCAAGGTTATGCATCTTTATATATAACAAAATAATAACTGTAATGTAAAGCAATATTGATAACAAAATGCCGTTTTTCCTATGTTTTTTCATAGCAGTTTCATCAATGGGATTGTTTATATGTTCTACAGGGGCAAATAAAAAAGTAATAGCAAGAGATAAAGTCTGGACCAACAACGAAATATATGCCGATAACTTGCCAGAAAAGAATATAAATATAAGAAAAACGATATAAGACCCTATTGAAAGTATAGAACATTTTATGTGCGAATCAGCATGATAACCGCCCACGTTGTGACGTAAAATAATAACAGTAAACATATATAATAAAGTTTCTATAACTTTGCCGGTAAACAGCATTATTATTAAAATAATCCCCCAATTGATAACTGATATTAACATAATTTCGTATCCATATGCGTATGTATCAATTTCATCTTTTGGAAATAATTTTTTATCGCAAAAAAATTGTGCCATACTTTCAGATAGTCGGCGGATCATTACAATCGTCCTTTCTATTCTATAATGAAAAGTATAGCACAAAACAATATAAAGGGAAATTAAACAGAGTGAATAACATATATTTTGACGTAAATTATATTTTGGGGTTATTAGCAATAATTACGCTGCTTGCAATTCCATCGTTGTATGATATATCGAAAATGCCATCGTATTTTTTTAAAGTCACACGAATGCTTTCTATTCCAAAGCCATGATTCAAAATGTCCGTCTTTGTTGTAAACATTGTATGGTTTTTTATGTTTAAGGGAGGTGAGGAGTTTTTTATACATATCTTTACCGTACTAGCATTAGACGCAATATCAATTACAATAAATTTTTCAGATAGAGATTGGCAGGCGTCAATTGCATTGTCAATGGCGTTGCATAGTATGGTACTTTTATCAATTGGCGAAATGTTAATTGGCGTTGTTATGTTTTGTGTTTTTACCAAATACTGAATGCCTTTATCTATTGCTTTTTTGCATTCTACGTTCAAAATTGAGTCAAGGGCAGAGTCATTTGTATATGTAACACTTGTGGGTTCCAATGACAATCTTTTAACACTCTGTGTCAAATCTTTAGATTCGGATATCGCATTGTTATCAATCATTGATTGAATTACTGCCATATGCTCATCTATATTGTGCCGCAATTTTCGGAGTTCATTTTCGTTAATTTCAAGGAGGTGGTAGTTTTCCTCCTGTTGACGTATAAGCTGCCGAGCGGACTCCAACTGCATTTTCGTCGAATATGAATCAATAAACTCAAAAACCATTATATTAAAATAAATTAGTCCTACAATTGTTATCAATAATAAGATGAAGCAATTAATATCATTTGTTCTTGACATTACAATAAACTTGTCTGCCGTAACCACAATGAAAAGGCTGAATAAAGGGAACAGCATTATCATTACCCAATATTTCAAGGAAATTGTTTTCTTTTTTATGTTAGAAAAAACTGCAATAATTGAAAGAAGCGAAAATGTCAGGATACACATTATCGTCATACCCACATACCTTTCTATACCTTTAGGAGAAGTATAGCTGTTGGCCGTATGTAAAACCAAAGCAATGATATACCGACCGAGCGTATCTGCAACAATCGCAACAAAGAAATATATAAGCATAACGGTAAATTTCTTTATACCTACACCATCGAAGAGTAGCGTAATTAGAATTGACCATAGGATAAATGTTATTACCAAATTTAAGTACGTATTAAGCGCAAGAAAAGAACGTCCTATGTGAATTAGTAGTACAATTGAAACTATAGCAAACATTGTCGTTCTCTTTATTTGCTGTGGATCTAACATCTGCCGAAAAAAGATTAACGCTGTAAATAGTTCTATCGCAGAATTAACTATTTCAATCACTACAGCCAAATTAATCACCGTCCGCCAACATAATCCATATATTTTCCCTTTGCGTATTCCCTGTATCTTATGCCTATCGGTATGCATGTTTGTTCAGGTGTATTTAAAATGAAAAAGCCGTCACTGCGAAGAAATAATATTTGTTGGCAATTCACCATATAACTGCGATGACATCGTATAAATCCAAAGTCACATAATTCATTTTCAATGTCCTTTATTTGTTTGTATAATTCAAAAGTTCCTTTTTTTGTATGTATGATTAAAATATGATTATAAACTTCTATATATAATATATCATCAATGTAAACGGCAAAAGATTTATCTTTATATGAACCTTTGATAACCTTATGCCTGCGAAAGTATTCCGTGAAAACTTCTTTTATATATTTGTTAATTAATTGTTCGGGTTCTTTCTTTAAAATATAACGAAAAGCATCATACCTATATCCCTTTATGGCATATTTAGCGTAATTCGTAAAAAACGAAACAATACATTTATCATTTTTCATTCTCAAAAAACGAACAACGTCAAAGCCGGTTTCGTTGTCAGTAAATTCAATGTCAAGAAAAGCAATGTCAAAAACCGCCGTCGAATTTTTTATGTCTTCTGTATTGGAGTACTTAAAAATCTGACAATTGTAATCTGACAGTTTATTTTCCAAGTAGTCCAAAAAAATTACATCGTCGTCGCAAAGAGCAACATTCATTTGTACTCCTCCTCTATCGTTGGTTAAACACTTTATTTAAGGAATTTACAAGTTCAAGGACACATTCCTTTTCGACTAAGGAAAAATCCTTTATTCTGTGAATTATTTGTAAATCAATGTGGCTTAATTCTTTTAATGGCAAATTATCACGACCGCATAAAATGTAGCCAAGAGGAAGTGATAATTCCTGAGATATACAGACGAACGTTTTGATTCCAGCTTTGCGTGTTCCCGACTCAATTTGAGAGTAAAAACTTGGGGTTATGTCTATTCTTTCCGCGACATATTCCTGCGTCAATCCCAGCTCACGCCTCCGATTTTTAATGCGGCAGCCTGCCGCTGGATAATCAATCATTATATAACCCCCTATGCCATGTTACTTGTTAGCTTATAGTATTGATTTTAATATATTTTAACAAACAAGTTAATAGAATATTAGCAAATATTATATATTGCTTTTGGTACACATGTGTGGTAAAATAAAATAGAAAAGTCATATTGTAACCACATCAGTCAAAATTTTATTTACGTCAAAATACGCCCCATTTACTCCTTTTTCTTGAAATGCCTGAAAAAATCTCTTTACAATGGTATTAGCTATTTGATTACACAAAATATGGTCAAGAGAAATGGACAGTTCTTGAGAAATGCTTACAAAGGTGTTAATGCCAGCTTTACGAGTCCCCGATTCGATTTGAGAATAGAAGCTCGGCGTTACATCTATTTTTTCGGCTACATATTCTTGTGTTAGACCTAGCTCTTTTCTCCTGTTTTTTTATACGACAACCTGCTTCTAAATAATTAATCATAGTACAGTTATCACCACTTATTCCAAGTTTATTATTAGCCTATTGTATGATTTTAATATATCCACGGGAAAAAGTTAATATAATATTGGCAAACATTTTTCATTGCTTACAATAAGTATTTGCTGTGTACTATAAAAAAGATAAGTTTATCATACTATGATTCAACGAGAGTAAGCAAAAGAAAAATATTGCTTTTCGTCGAATAATGTGTTATAATGTTAATATACGTCAAAATAGCACCAATTCACGCTCCCCGCCTTGCATATTAAGACTAATTATAATAAAATTATTATACACAAAATACACAAATGAATTATTGTAAAATAAATCAAAGCATTGAAGGGAGCTTTAAAATGATTAATCTAAACAAAAAGTATAAGTTGAAGGAACAATATAAATTGGGCTCAGATGAAAACTGCAATTATATCCTCTCTCATACCGGAGTAAAATGTGTGTTTCTCAATCCTCTTCCGGCCTTTATTTTAAATAATATATTGCAATCTAATAACCTGGCTGCAACAGTAGAAACATTAAGTGCCGCCCTTACAATTTCGGAAGATGAAGCCAAGGTTAAAATATTTAATATTATTGAAAAGCTATCCGATTATCTTGAGGAGAATCCTTCTATCGAGAGCGATTCGGTTTTTGACATTGAAAAAAGCAAAGAAATTTTAAAGAGAAATAAAGAATTCATCTGTCCCGTTACTAAAGCTGAGCATCCAAGAAAAATTAAATTTTATTTAACAGATTATTGCCCTCGTGCTTGTATATATTGTTTTGCTGGAGCAAAATACATTGGAAAAGAAAAACAACAATGTAATAGTTTTTTATCTGTTGATAGATTTAAAGAAATAATCCTTGAAGCGAAAGAAATAGGAGTAAATAATATTGAAATTAGTGGCGGCGATCCTTTTGTTCTACCTGAAATTTATGAATACTTAGATGTCATGATAAAATATTTTCCGTATGAATGGGGAACGTCTACAAAAGCTCATCTCACAAAGTTTGAAACTGACAGATTAGCCACAATTGGATTGCCAGAAATTCAAGTTAGTATCGATTCCTTTATACCGGAACATGCGGATAAACTAATGGGAGTAAAGGGCGCATTTGAGGAAATACTTGAAACCATCAAAAATCTTCAAGAATCTGGAATAGTGGTTACGACTAAAACAACTATAACTTCTATTAATATATTAGATATTCCTCAGTTGTTTATGAAGCTGATTGCAATGGGTATAAAGCATCTTCGTTTTTCGTACTACTATATTTCCGCCAATCGGCATGGCGACTATTTATATCCGACAAATCATCAAATAGAATGGCTAAATAAAAATATGAAAGAGCCTTTAGCCTATGCAAAAGAAAAAGGGGTTATAACGGATTTTTATAATCATGAACCATATGCTACTTCAAGGGGCGCAAACAATCGACTGATTTGCGGTGGTTTTACTGAAACATTATGTGTAAAACCTGATGGAGGGGTTTTATTTTGTGATTCTTTGAACCATTCCGATGATTTTATAGCTGGAAATTTAAAAACTCAAGGGATAATTGAATTATGGAATTCTGACGGTGTCAAAAATATGAATGATCCATTTTTCTTTAAGGAGAAATATAAAGGAACAAAATGTTATGATTGCCATCTCTTTGGGAATTGTTTTTATAAAAGATGTTATGTTAGAACTTTTGCAAAATATGGGCGATACTTTGATATAGACCCAGCGTGTCCTTTTGGAGACCCTGAATATATTATAAAATAGAAGGCAAGAAAATGTATAATAAAAATCAATTACATTTATTAACAAATCACATTAATGTTCCATTTACATGTATATCCTATTTTATCACTACAGGAATGAAAAATGATACAATACGAGGCATTTCACATTTGACAGAGCATGTCATTGTTGAAGAAATAATGAAAGCTGCGCCTAAACTGTACAAAAATAGCTTAGTTAATGCATATGTTGATAAAGAAATTACTTGCTTCTATGCCACTATGCTATCCGAAAATGTAATTGATATAATTAGAATATTTGGTAACATACTTAGCTTCTTTAATTCAGGAATACCCAAAGATGAAATTGAAAGGCAAAAAAATATCATTTTGAATGTTGAAAATGAGCGTATATTGTCCAATACAGAATTATTGAATATATTAAGTTTGGAACAAAAAGCATTTAAGAGTCGACTTAAAATACCAGTGTTTCTTGATGAGTCGTTTACATTTATAGGGGAAAAAGATATTAAGGCTCATCTTGAAAGTGAATACTATTCTTCATCACATTATTTAATTATTACAGGCAATATTCCCTTAGCTGATTATGAATTACTGTCATATTTTAAATCTATGTCGAATAGTTTGTCAAACAATGTAATTAATGCCAAATGTGACAATATACCTGATTATGACATTCCTTTTGAAAAATTCAATGATACAGTTAGAAAGATAGTTGCTATTACAATTATTTCTATTAGAACGGCAAAAGAATATTTTGCACTGCATATCCTTTGTTTATTCTATAAAGTTTATATTAATAAGTTTTTAGAAAATACAGGTTTTTTTGTTAAAGATGTATCGTTTAAATTATATTCAGAAAAAGATGTAATATTTTTTAAATATAATACGTTTTATCAAGGTACTTTTGAAATACTTCAAAACGTTAATATAGATAAATACATAGACTTATTTATGGATATAAAGAAACACTTTCTTTTTGGATACTTACAAAAATCAAGTGATTTTTTAAAATTTAACAAAGAAATATTTAAATTGAAAAGATATGTTAATATAACTTTAAATTATGAAAATATGGTATCCTTAATAGAAAGTGTAAGTTATGAAAATTTAAAAAACATTCATAACAGTGTACTTAATGGATATTATATTTTTTTACAGGACGATTAAATGCCTTAAATCTTTTAGCAACAAAACGGAGTTTTTACTATGACAGATATATTCGAAAAATATAAAGATTATATCATTTTTACCTCTATAAAACAAGAAATTCCTGTCACCTATTTCAAGCATAATAAATTATATATTGGCATACATACAAATAAAACTGAGTATTTGAGATATGTTTGTGATGCAAGGTTTTTATACAAAAATTGCCCTGAAGATAAAATTATCGGCAACATATTTTTATATTTCGATGAAAACATGTTTGCAAAAAGATATGACTACCAAACTTATAATGATGGTGAGTATGTTTTGAAATCACATCCTATGTACATTGAAGGCGTGAATAACACTTTCTTTGAGATTGATGGTACAGAAATTCATATATACCATTACCCGCGTGAAGTAGTCAATATATTTCATAAAAAAAGTTTGCAATTTTATTCATTTATCAGCTCCAAGAAGGATGTTATAGGAGAAGCTCTTTTCGGAATAAAAAAGATACTATCTCGCTATAATTATTTTAATGGGGTATATTCAATTCATGGAGCTGCAGTTGCAAAGAAAGGAAAAGGGCTATTATTTCTTTCGGGCGGCCATGCAGGAAAGTCTTCTTTGTTTATCAATCTAATTGCTAGTAAATATATGCCCCTAAATGATGACATTGTATTTTGGACTAGAATAGGAACTGAAATTAAGTTGTTTGCCTGTGGAACATTTCCACAAATTAGGAAAGATGCCTTTAAAAAGGTTAAACAAGTAGACTCTATACAGCATATTGATTTCAACAATTTATGTTCTGTATCAGAATTCATGTCAAAAATTTCATATAACATAGATACTGATGTTATTTTAAGTGCCATCTTCATTCCTGAAATGGGATATGATCAAACTTCAATTATTGAGGTAACAAGTGAAGAATCATTGAGAAAAAAACTTAGAGCATGTATGGCACATGGGAATTACGAGGTAGACGAAAAATTTTTAGAAAATTTTAAAATTCTGATAAACTGTCCGACATATAGGCTATGCATGTCAAATAATTATAATGATATCTGCAAAGCAATAGATAATTTTTTTGAAACTTCTTTTCAAAAATGATCCTAAAGCGCTTATTCAAAAATTATTGTTTTTGAATAAATACAACAAATTATCTGGTATGAGAGCACCTATATCTATAAGCTATAGGTGCTTAAGATATAAAGAAAGGAGGACATGCTAATGGATATAGGGATTAAAGAACTCAAAGGTTTAATTGCTGCCTTGGGCCTTGATTTAAGTGACTTAGAGGATATTGAAATATTGGCTAAGTGCACTGGTACTTGTGAGTTCTGCCAGGGAACTTGCGTAAAATGCCAATCTGGTTCAAGGTAAGATTCCGGATTATTGCGCAAAATCTTTTTTAAGCCAAGAGACGCAAATGTCGCCAAAAATGTAGGTCTACTAAAATGTTCAGTAGAGAATGAATGGCGGTGGTCATAAATGATTGCCGCTGTTCCCTACATTTCATTTGAATTAAGAGGTACTTACACATGCTCTTTAATAAAAAGAATACACTTTGGTCATTACTTTTGATACCTTTTAAAATTTTTCCGATGATGACTTTAGTGACAATTGTTCAAAAGACTGTAGACGCAATATTACCTACAGTCAATGTATTAATTGTTGCCTATTTTATTAACACCGCGACTGATATATTTTATGAAAACACTTCATCGCAGCATATATATTTGCCATTGTTATGTATAGTATCAGTGCTTGCTTTTCAAATATTTTTTGACACCTTAATAGAATATTTCGTAAAGAAAATGAGAATTCGCTTAAAAAATAAAATTGACTCAGAATGTTTAGATAGACAGGCATCTCTATCTTTTGAATACATAGATAATTCTGAGTCGTATATGTTAGTAAAAAAAGTTTTTGGCGAACTAAGCTCTCATATCAATACAATTTACAATACCGCGCTAAATATTGCGAGTGTATTGATAAGATTTAGCAGTATTATGATAGTTTTTATTTTAAATGGTCTTTGGTGGATAGGAATTTTGTTTGTGCTGATTTCAATTCCTATGATGATTGTATCATACAGCGGCGGGAAAAATATTTATCATTTTTACAAAGAAAACTTTCCCGGTCAGATGAAAATGTATCATTATGCGTATATTTTAAAAGATAGAAGTGTTGCGGATGAAAGAACTTTGTTCGGATTTTCTAAAATTATAAACAAACAATGGAAAGAATTGCAAATGGATTTATATAAGAAAAAGTCTAAAATAAACACCAAAATTTTAACTAATCGATATTTGGCGCAATTTATCAATTTGCTCTGTGTAATAATAATAATCTCCTTTATGACATATTCAATTTTTAAGGGTAGGATGGATGTAGGACTTTATATTGCACTTGTAATAAATATTATTATGCTTGTTGAAGAAGTAATAGCAACCGCTATCGTTGGAGCAAGTACTATTTCGCAAGAAAAAGAGTTTTTAAAGGATTTAAATATCGTATGCAGTTATAAGTATGACAGCAGTTTTTTGTGCCAACCAAACAAAAAACATATTTTGGTGGATACAATAGAGTTTCGTAATGTCAGCTTTGCTTATCCGGGAACGGATCGAAAAGTACTAAACAATGTATCTTTCAAGATAAAGCGAGGAGTTCACTATGCTTTTGTAGGACAAAATGGCGCGGGTAAAAGTACAATTATAAAGCTTTTGACAAGATTATATGATAATTACTCCGGGGAAATATTAATAAATGAGAAAAATATAAAAGATTATTCCTATTCGGACATCAAGGCTATGATTGGAATTATATATCAAGATTTTTCTAAATATGAATTATCGTTAAAAGATAATGTTCAAATTGGGGATATTAATGCTCTGCACAAATATAAGAATGATGAGAAATTATTTAAAATCATAGACAGTGTTGGGTTAACTGAATTGCTAAAAAAATTGCCGCAAAAGGAAATGACGTTACTTGGAAAAAGCGAAGAAACCGGCCAAGATATTTCTGGCGGCGAATGGCAAAGAATAGCAATAGCACGGTTAATGATGAAAGATTCTGATTTTATGATATTGGATGAACCTACAGCCTCACTTGATCCAATCGCGGAAAGTAAGTTATACGAACTTTTTTCATCTATAAGTAAAAATAAAACCACTTTATTAATTAGCCACAGGCTTGGTTCTGTAAAAACAGTTGACTATATATATGTCATTGACAACGGATTTATTGTCGAATGTGGCTCACATACTAAATTGATGCATAAAAAAGGGCTCTACTACAAGCTTTATTCCGAACAAAAAGGGTGGTATACGTGAAAATAAAAAAGTTCAAGGTGTTATTTAAGACAATCCCTTTAGCCTACAGAGCATCTAAAAAACTATTTATTATAGATGTTTTGCTATCAATAATATCTGGTTTTTTTGGAGTAGTTGTCGTGCACGCGACAACAAAGTTATTTAATGCTGTTAGTGCAAACATCGCCGCATCACAAAAAAATACTATCATTTTGGCACTTTCATTATATTTTGGCGTATTAATTAGCAAAATTTTTATTGATATGATAAATGACGCTATATCATTTATCATATCAGAGAAATCAATAATTGCCCTTTCGGAGCTTATTCATAAAAAAGCAAATGATATAGAAACTACAAATTTTGAAAATGCTAAATTGATAGACAGTATTGAAAATGCTGGCGGCGGGTTGTATTATATTGATTATTGCTCCAAAAATATAATAAATCTATTTCTGCGTGACATACCATATCTGTTATTTGTTGGCTGCTATTTATACTCATTGAAACCGGTGCTGTTTTTTATTCCAATACTAATATTTATCCCTGTAATAGTATCAGAATTTTTGAGAACAACGATGTTTGTTGAACTTAAAAATGAACAGGCACCGCTTGAAAGAAAATTATCTCGTTACAATTCATATATGACAGAACCAGAATTTTTTAAAGAGACCCGAACATTAGGTTGTTTTTTATATTTTAAAAACCTTTATGTTAATACCTTGAACTTATTGAATAAAAAACAGTGGAAAACAGCGCGAAGTTCTCAAACAATTGAAGTACTGTCAAGGCTAATAACTTTAATAGGTTATTATGGTGTGTTATTTCTTCTTTTCACCTCGTTGATGAAAAGAGCGATTTCTATTGGTGAATTTGCCGCCGTTTTTGCTTCGATGCAAATGCTTTATGATACTGCCAATCATATATTTGTCGAGCGTATAGGTCCACTTTTGACTGATGAATTTGCTGAAATAAACAGTGTGATTGATTATTTTGAGATTCCAAATAGAGTGTATGGACAATATGAAAGTGATTCTAATAATGATGATATTGATCTTAAGAATGTATCATTTTCCTATCCGGGACGTAATGAAATGGCTATACAAGGAATTAATCTACATATAAAAAAGGGAGAAACTATTGCGATCGTAGGTCTAAATGGATCGGGGAAAACAACCTTAGCAAAGATTATTCTCGGTATATATATGCCAACACAAGGTAATATTTATTCGGGAAGTATTTCATATTCAGATTTAAGCAGAGAAGCTTTGTTTGATAATAAGTCTGCTGTATTTCAAAATTATTATAAATATTTATTTAATCTACGCGAAAATGTAACCATTAGCGACGCAGGTCTAAAAATTGAGTGGATTAGGGTAAAGAATGCCTGTCAAAACGCGAATGTACCTGTAGACAATATTACTCTTTTTCCCTTGGGCTATGAAACGTTATTGTCAAAACGATTTGGAGGAGTCGACCTTTCGGGCGGAGAGTGGCAGCGAGTGGCTATCGCCAGAGGACTTTATAGAAACAGTAATATAGTTGTTTTAGACGAACCAACTGCTGCCATCGACCCAATTGAAGAGGGAAATATTTATAGAAAATTTATTGACATCTCGGCAGGAAAAACCGCTGTAATCATAACTCATCGTTTAGGCTCTGCAAGAATTGCGGATAGAATTATTGTTATGGAAGGAGGGGCAATTGTACAAACGGGAACACATGATACACTTATGAAAGAAAACGGTCTGTATAAAACGATGTTCGAATCACAGGCACAGTGGTATAAAGATTAATCACTAAAATGCTATAATAAGCTCATTAGATATATATTATAAGGAGTTTACTTTATGGAACCACCAATTATGCTTGCACTTAAAATGATAATAAACGAAGAATTTGAAAAAAACTATCTCAACGCCAACAACATTCAACAATTAATTGATTTCTCAATAAATAATGGAGTTTTAGGTGTTATTTCACGATATCTTGCATCTTTTAAATTGACTCCAAAACAAATAAAGAAATGCACATTGGTGAAACTTTTTAATTATCTCAACAATGTCAATCAATATACTTTATTAAAGCATATTGGTGAAAATATTATACCGACCACAAAAATTGTTCCAATAAAAGGTTTTGACTTCTCGATGTCCCTATATAAAAATATGACTGATAGATATAGTGGTGATTTAGATATACTTGTTGATTTTGATGATATTTTCACAGTAGCTACTTTATTAGAAAAAAATGGATATAAATGTTTAGGCAAAAATAAAGAACCTTACTATAAGTACACCGAAAATAAAAATATGTTTAATGAATCAATCAAATATAGTGTAGATAGATTCCATGACCCTATAACCTTTATACCATCAGAAAATTCTTTAAACAACATTTGTATCGAAGTTCATACAAATGATTACTTTCCCGGAGGTATAAACATAAGAAAAATATACAATTCTGCTACTTTAATATATAGTGGTATAAATCTTCCTTTTTTAAATAGAATTGATATTATAGTGATAGCTGCTTGGCATTTTTACCATCATTTTAAGGAACAAACTCCAGATGAGGACGGAGTAACCATTCGGCATTCTCACATAAAAAGTTTTGCAGATTTATATAGAGCTGTTTGCATAAGTAGCAATTTGCCATTGCAAATCACCATTAGACGTATATTGGAAACGAATTCGCTACATGTTGTGACATTTAGCATAGGCATGTTGAACGAACTATACCATCTATTAAATAAAACTGTTCCCCAATACATATGTAATCTATATTATGCTCTTAACGATTTATATTCACTTGAGCATAAAACAAACTATCGGCAGCAAAAACTATGGTGGCAATACGGTAATTATCGTATTAACTGTTGGGAATGGATACTAAATACAGATTATCACATGTCGGAAATACAAAAGCAAATTGATATATACCGCAATAACCATAGTAGTCGTTGCGTATATCAAGCTAAACATTACACTAATGAGAACGATATTGTATACATGGATACTGAGGAAAAGGATAGGTTAGATTCATATATCTATATGTTATATGGAACAGAGAATCCTCCCACATTAAGTTGGAGAATGAATTACTGCGATGTTGGATTAAATATTGAATTATTTGCTACCTCTGAACATGATTTTAATTTGGAACTTCTGTTTTCTGATTCTAAAGAAAACAGAATAAAAGACTGTTATACAATAAATCTAAAATTAGTAGATGAAAATATTACTTTCTATGACGAAAGTTTTGTCGGAATTAGTATTAGAATTGGAACATGGAAATCAGAAAAGCTCGGTGTATACAAATATAAAATCTCCGGGCATATTGATTTTTCAGATTTGCCATTTTGTATAAATTCCAAAAAATTTATTTTTAGAATTCGCTATGGATATCTTTCTTTACGTCATGATAAAATTGTTTTAGTATGGCCTTTTGGTATAGCAAAATACGGAGAAGTGCTTCTTATTTGAAATCCAACACTCATTCCATGATCCGATTTGTGCGTCACGTTTGTCAAAAAGCAGTTTAAAACGATCTATCATCGTAAAAGCTTTATTTGAATGCCATCACCGACTATTCTAATCAGTAGGAGATTGAGGACAAGCTTTTGCTCATATATGCCGATTGGGGACGTATATTCTATAGCTCCATTAGTGAAACATAAAAAATGCCATGAGTGGTAGACATGGCATTTGCGCAGAGATATAGGTATGCCATAAATAATTCCTCCTATGATATTTTCTATTCTATCATAGGAGAGCCCAAAAAATTTTGTGTAAAAGAGAATAAAAGACTTCCAACCAGGCAACACTCAAAGCAGAGAAAAAACTGGAAAGGAAGTTTTTATTCATGGAAAAAACATCAAAGGAATTACTGCGCGATTTTGTCAACAGTCAGCATTTCACCTGCACGACCGACATCTTCAACGCCATGAAGGAATTGTTCAGCGATGTCCTCCAACAGGTCATGGAAGCCGAGCTGGAGGAAAAACTGGGCTACGAAGAAAGCGAACGTATGTCGAAAGACGGCGAAAATATTTCGTCGAAAAATTACAGAAACGGTTATTCAAAAAAGACCGTAAAAACGCAGCTTGGCGAGATCGATGTCAAAATTCCCCGTGACCGCAACGGCGAATATGAACCCCAAATCATTGGAAAATATAACCGTAATGCCGACGGTATGGAGGAGAAAATTCTCGCTCTCTATTCCTGCGGAATGTCTCAACGGGATATTTCCGAACAAATAAAAAATCTCTACAACGTTGACATTTCGGACGGGCTCGTGAGTAAAATTGTGGAGAAAATAACTCCTGAAATTACCGCGTGGCAGAACCGCGCCCTCGACCCGGTATACCCTTTTGTGTTCATGGATGCCATCCACTACAAGGTCAAGGAAAATCACCAGTATATCACGAAAGCGGCATATATTGTGCTGGGCATTCAGATGGACGGCCGCAAGGATATTCTGGGCGTATGGATAGGTGAAAATGAGAGTTCAAAGTTCTGGCTTCAAGTGATGAACGACCTGAAAAACCGCGGTATAAAGGACGTTTACGTGTTTTGCGTGGACGGGCTCAAAGGGTTCAGAGAGGCAATAAACGCTGCTTTTCCAAAATCGGCAATTCAGCGCTGTATTATCCACCAGATCCGCTCTTCAACAAAGTATGTAAACTACAAGGACATAAAGCCTCTGATGGCGGATCTGAAGAAAATATATCAGGCCGTGACAGAGGATGAAGCAATGAGCGCGTTTATTGAGTTCAAGGAAAAATGGCAGTCGACGTACCCGAGCTGTGTACGCAGCTGGGAAGAAAACTGGGATATTCTTACAACATTTTTTGCATATCCTGCTGAGATACGAAAGATAATATATACGACGAACATCATCGAGGGTCTGAGCCGGCAGTTCCGTAAAATTACGAAAAACAAGCCGTCGTTTACAAATGATGACTCGCTTAGAAAAATATTGTATCTGGCGTCGAAAAATATTGTCGGACATTGGAGTGTCACTTGTCGAAACTGGAACATGGTATCAAACCAGCTGAGCATAATGTTCAGCGACAGGGCAACGGCGTAAGCGGATTTCCTCCAAATGTATAATTCCCGGAAACCGAACGGAGCATTCGCGCTGTGGTGCGCATACTCCGCCCGATTTCCGGGAGTAGGGCAGCTATGAGGAAAACCCTCGGTGGGCCCCAAAGCAAGCCACGAGTGTGTTTGGTTGGATGGTTTTTACACAAAATTTTATGGCGTGCCTATCATAGAAGAAATCAAATTTCCAGACTTTTTCTCACAGGCTCAGATTCGCCATGTGTGGTAATTCCGCACATGGCATTTTTTACTCCATATTCTCAATCAGTGTCCGCATATTCTCCTTCTGTTCCTCCGTAAAGCCGTGGTCTGCGGCCATAGTCTCGGCGGTTTTGGCTGTGAGGGTGATATGCAGAACGGTCTTTGAACTGTCCTCGCCCACGGGGATGGTTTCGGTGGAATATGTGAGAGTGTTCATTTCCCAGAACACGGCCTTGAGCTTCTCCTTTTTGGCCTCGTCGAACACTACCACGTCCTCCGGTGTATCGGAGCCGGCAGTCATTACGGCGAAAACCGCTAAAATCTCGTTCCAGTCCGCCGGATCACCGTCCTCGTCCAGCTCGTCGTAGGAGGTGTCGTCTTTAATTTCGGAAATTTGGGCGTTTAATTCGTTGTCGCACTCGGCCTGAATTTCGGAAAGAGGTATGCCCTCGCCGACATCGTTGGAAAAAAGTATGCCGAAAGGCGAAGCTGCCAGAGCCGCAACAAGGACTATGACTGCAATCGCCACGATCACAGCCACACCGCCGCCCACCGCCGCAATTGCGGAAAATACCGCCTTAACCGCCTGCACCGCCGCCTGCGCGACTTTGACGGTTACTTTTACAGTTGTTTTCGTCGCCGCCTTTGCAGCCTGAGCGGACTTTCGGGCGGCCTGGGCCGAACGCCTTGCCGCCTGCTTTGCGGCCTTTTGAGCCAGTCTCTTCTCCGCCTTTTCAGCGGCAGATTTTGTGGCTTTGCTTTTTGGAAAAAGTACGTTCTTTAAAATACCGCGTTTTTTCTTTGGTGGAGTTACCATATTTTCAGCTTTGCTCCTCATTTGCGCCGCCTGTTGTGAGCGGATATAGTTTTCCTTTGTCTTGATAAATATGGGATTGCCGATTTTGTCCAGAGACCGGCGTGGCTCCTCCGGGGAGAAGTAGGCCGTCACGGAATATTTATACTTTGGCCCCGGCGCGAAATTTCCTGCGGGAGGCTCTGTTGACGGTAATGCTCTGCTTGTACTGGCTATCTCCTCTTTTGCCCGGAGCGGTGCTGTTGCTTTTGGCAATGCTTCCGGAGTATTTCTGCCCCTGACGGTCTTTTGAGCATACTTTACCCGGTATTCCTCGGCGGCGCGGGTCTTTGGAGCGCCGTTGTTCTGAGCGAGATATACCTCTTTTGTCTTTATGTCCGGTTGGGATGTAGCTTTCTGAGGCTCCGTCTTATCAGTGACGGTCTGAACAAGCGTGCTTTGGACTTCTATAACTGGCAAGGGCGAGGCTTCTGTGGCGTCTTTCCGAGCTTCAATTTCGGTCTTGAATTTCTCCTCCGCGTACTTTCGCCTGAGCCTGTCAACAGGGGCCTCTGAAAGAGCAGCGCTCCTTTGCCGTGGAAGTTCTTTCCCGCTCAAATATACCTCTTTGGTTTTCACAAACGGTGCGGCGCTTCCTTTTGCCTTAATGCCGGGCGACTTTTCAATAACCGGCGAGTGGTTCTCTGGCAGCTCCGCATCGGCAATATGTCTGCCCTCCATAGCCTTTGCGTTCGCTGACCGTATATATGCTTTTTTGGCATTGGAATTTGCGGCAGCTTCCTTGCTTTCATCAAAAACCGTTTCTTTTGTTTTTGGTGCGGCAATGGGACTTTTGCTTTCTGGCGTTAAAACTGCCTCTTTCGTTTTTGGCACGGTTGCGGGAGCAGTCTTGGGCATATTTTCAACAGAAGGGGTTTTCTCCGGCGCATTTGTAGTTAAAACCGCTTCTTTGGTCTTGGGCTGACTTCGTACTGCCGTTTTCAGCGCGGCTTCAGGCGCGGTCTTTATCTTTGCCGCCTGAACGGTCGCCTTTGTTTTAGGCCGGTTTGGGGCGGTTGCTAAGGCTTCGGGAATATTTTTCGAAGCTTGATAACTTTCTCTTGTTTTCGGCAAAGCAGTGGGAGTTATTTCCGGCGCTCCGGCCTCGTGCGCGGACGTGACCATCTCCTTGGTCTTAGGCATTTTACCAGCTCCATTGACCGGCAGATTTTCCTGCCCCATAGCTTCAGATATGCTTCGGGATTGAGCGGCTCCGGTATTTATCTTTACAAAGGTTTCTTTTGTTTTAGGAGTGTTTTTATCCTGCGCCATAATAGGCCCGCCGGTTTCGGTCTGCACATTTTCATTTTTAGTTTTAGGCGCGTTCGGTGTAGACGACATTGTTTCAGGGCTTTTTACCGCGTTTTCAGCCTCTCTGGTCTTGGGCTGATTTCCCTGTGACAGGGCGGTTTTCGCGGTGCGGTAGGCGGTATCCGTCACAGTTGAGACAGTATCCTCAACCTTATCCACCGCATAATTTTCAGCCCGTTCCGGCTGCTCCTGCTGACTTTCGGCGGCTCTTTCTCGTATGAATTGGTCGCGTACCACTTCCTTGACCGGCTCCGCCGCGCTCGTTTTGCCTTTGGGAGTTTTTTCAATATTCTTTGATTTTGTCTTAATATCTTTAGAGGCCATATTTTTCTCTCCTTACACAAAAAAGCGGAGCGCTGAAAACAACGCTCCGCTTCTTCAATTTTTATCAATCTCCGCCCGGCCGCGTACTCATGATTTTGTAGAGCTGCGTGTCGTGGGGGAAGTCGTTGACGAACGGCACTATCGCGCCGCCCACCTTAATAAGCCCCCGGCCCGCCGGGGCGTTGGTGATGTAGCTCATCTGAGTGTCCGAGATATTCAGTATCTTCGCCAGCTCCGCCCGGTCGGTGGCCGCCTGATTAAGCATGAGCAAAAACTCCGAGTTTGCCAGCATGAGCCTTGCGGTTTCGCTGCTAAGGCACTCCTGCACGTTTTGCGTAATGGCCGTAACAAGGCCGCCGTACTTGCGGAAACGCTTCCATGCCTGCGCCAAAAACGCCGCGCTGTATGGGTTGTTGAACAGTACATGGGCCTCGTCGATATATATGCGGGTGTACTTGCCCTTCCTGCGGTTGGCTATAACTCTGTTCAGAATGTTGTCCAGCATGATTAGCAGACCAATGGGCTTGAGCTGTTCCCCAAGGTCGAGAATGTCGTAACAGACAATGCGGTTGTCTGTGTCCACGTTGGACTGATGGGCGAACACGTTAAGGCTGCCCTCGGTGAAAAGCTCCAGAGCCAGCGCCATCTGCTCGGCTATGGGCTCCGGCTGATCAAGGAGATTGTTGCGGAAGTCAACCAACGTGGGCGGCTTTTTCGTTTTGCCGCTCAGATATGCCCGGTACACGTTTTCGGTGCAGCGGTCGATTATGGACTTGTCCTGCGCGCCTATCTTGTCGGAGCCTACGAGCTGTTCGCACAGGCTCATGACAAACTGCGACTTCAAGGCGATGGGGTTTTCCCCGTCGCCGTAGTCCTTGTCCATCTCAAGGGCGTTGATATAGTTGGAGGACGTGGCCGCGATCTGCACCGCCTCGCCCCCGAGGTTGCGGATAAGGGACGAATACTCCCTCTCAGGATCAATGACGAGAATATCGTCGCTTGTGAACAGCCCCGCCATGGTCATCTCCATTTTGGCGGCGAAGGATTTGCCGCTGCCGGAAACGCCAAGAATGAAGCCGTTGCCGTTCATCAGCAGCTTGCGGTTGCACATCAGGAGGTTGTGAGATATGGCGTTTATGCCGTAGTACAGTCCGCCGGTGTCGATTATCTCCTGTGTTTTGTACGGCATCAGCACGGCCGTGCTTTCGGTGGTCAGCGTCCGAACGGCCTTTATGTCCAAAAGTCCGTAGGGCAGCACGGTGTTCATGCCGTCCTCCTGCTGAAATCTCAGGACAGA
>CANQJW010000026.1 GCA_947624345.1 uncultured Clostridia bacterium
AAGGCGACTGTCAAGAACAAGATTGTTTTCAAGAAGCTAAAGAGCAAGAAGAAATACTTTGTTCGGGTAAGGGCTTACACAACTTACAAGGACGCAAAGGGCAAGACACAGAAGGTGTATGGCAAGTGGGTTAAGAGTAAGAAGAAGGTTAAGGTGAAATAAGCATAAAAAGGGCGTTCAGGTCAATAATACGACCTGAACGCTTTTGTCTTGTATATTTAATTGTAAATTATTTTTGTATGTGTTGGTTAGTGATAGTTCGAGTCCATAAAGTTCAGTAAATTTGGCAAAAAATATGTACCACTAACGCGTGACAAAAAATAAAAGTCCACGCACTAAATTAGTACGCGGACTGGATGCAACGTCACCGTTGCCTCGTCGGTCTTGCCTCTGGCTTCTAACCTCTAATTACAACGAATAACGGCAAGAAATTTATTCCTAAGATATTGA
This sequence comes from uncultured Clostridia bacterium, assembly GCA_947624345.1. Classification (GTDB taxonomy): domain Bacteria; phylum Bacillota; class Clostridia; order Oscillospirales; family Ruminococcaceae; genus UMGS1601. The sequence goes on from CANQJW010000026.1 coordinate 451, forward strand.
CAAATGCCGTAAATTATGATATAATTTTCAATATTACAGATAAATATCTGCTAATAATTTAATACAGTTTGCAACGACACATGTGATACTTTATGTATGTAAATCTGATTACGGAACGGGCTTTCTGTGATTTACAAATATAAGTGTTCGTGTGTTTTTTTGCGCTCAAAAATAAGAAAAGGAGATTATTATGCCAAGAAATCAATTTCAAAGAATGGTTTTCGCTTTTCTGACAGTGCTGATAACGGTTCATGCTTATGTGTTTTTCAGTCTTTATGTGGTGAACGGAAACACTCTTATGACAGTCAACGGAACAAACAGCGTCATTTCTGCAATTAATCATCAGGGAGGAGTTTATATGTTCGGTACATATCTTCCTATCTGGACAGTGGTTATAACAGAGTTTATTTTAGCTTATTCGCTTGAAATATTTATGGGAAGTCCATATTCGTTCAAGTTGGCTTGTAAGGTGTTTGATCCGGAAAAATCAAACCCTATGAATTTTGAAACTGCTATCATTTGTGCAACAGTTGCGATTATGTGTCCTGCAATGAGCTTTATTGCAGCTCTGCTTTACTATCCGTATTACAGCGGATTCAGCATTTTCACTTTATTTGCAAACTGGTTAAAGCTTGTGTGCTTTAACTTTCCGTTTGCGTTTTTTTCACAACTGTTTTTCATTCAGCCGCTGGTAAGAAAACTGTTTAAACTGATTTTCAGAAAGGATATAGCAAGCAGAGTATCAAAAACGGAGGCTGCCTGATAGGATTATTAAAAGAAAAAACTCCTTTGGATCATTGTCAAACCCAAAGGAGTTCTTTTATTTCTTTTTAAAGAGCGATAAAATACGCTTAAAGATAGATATGTTCTTTTTCTTTTCTGAAGGTTCAGTGACTTTCTTTGGTGCGTTTTTATAAGCCTCGTCAAAGAACTGCTGCTGAGAGTCAATAGAATCAAAGTCGTCCTGTTTTTGTTTTTTATAAATGCCGTTAGACTGCAAAACTCTTCCCTTGACGTTATCGTTGATCTGAGTTTTAAAATATCTGAAAATTCTTGTTTTTATTTCATTGTCATATATCGGAACAGCAACCTCAACACGTCTGATTGTATTTCTTGTCATAAAGTCTGCTGAGGAGATGTAAACTTTTTGTTCTTCGTTCTTTCCGAAAATATAAAACCTTGCATGTTCTAAATATCTTCCTACAATTGAAACTACCTTGATGTTTTCAGTTTCTCCCTCGACCCCTGGAATCAGACAGCATATTCCGCGAATTACAAGCTCAACTTTAACCATTGCCTTTGAACATTCAATAAGCTTTTCAATCAATACCTTGTCGGTGAGCGAGTTTGCCTTTATACCTATATATGCCTCGTTTCCGTTTTTTGCTTTTTGGATTTCAGCGTCCATCATTTCAAGAAGCTGTGGGCGAAGAGCCTTTGGAGCTACCAAAAAATGCTTTGTATCTTGGACGAGATTATCTGTTGCCAGTGCGTTGAATACCTTGACAGCATCTTCGGCTATTCCTTGATGAGAGGTCATAAGGCATACGTCGCTATAAAGCTCCGCTGTTTTTTCATTGTAGTTTCCTGTTCCAACCTGAACGGTATATTTAGCTTTATTGCCGAATTTTCTTGTGATAAGAAGTAGCTTTGAATGTACCTTTAAATCTTCGGGGCCGTATATAACCTTTACTCCTGCCTTTTCAAGACGCTTTGACCAGTCAATATTGTTTTCCTCGTCAAATCTTGCACGAAGCTCAACTAAAACCATAACATCTTTTCCGTTTTCAGCGGCGTCAATCAAAGCCTCGACGATTTTGCTTGTCTTGGCAACACGGTAGAGAGTAATTTTGATAGATGCAACGCTTTTGTCATATGCTGCTTCCTGAAGAAGTCTTATAAAAGGCTTAATGCTCTCATATGGGTAGGACAAAAAGATATCCTTTTTGTCTATCTGAGAAATCATCGAACTTGTACTATCAACCATTGGCGATTTCTGTGGAATCTGCTCATTAAAAAATAGATTTGACTTATCCTTTGCCTTGTTCCTGATAGTAAAAACATATGATATATCAAGTGGTGCCTTTTCAACAAAAAACTGTTTTTTGGGAATGTCAAGGCGCTTTGATATCTCAGATAATGTTGAAGCTGAGAGCTCTTTTGAAAGCTGGATTCTGACAGCGCAGAGCCTTTTTCTTTTTTTGATAAGCTCAGACATAGCACCTCTGAAATCCATTTCCTGATCAAAAAGGGCTTCCTTAACATCTATATCGGCATTTCGTGTAACACGAATAAGGCTTTTTTCTTCTATCTTATAATCATTAAAGATTTTGCCTACATTGTGAAGTATTATATCTTCAACTAAGATATACCTTATTTTCTTTTTGCCGGGCAAAAACAGCACTCTTGAGAAAACTCCCGAAGTATTTACAATTCCGAGAGAAATGCTTGATTTTGATGAAAGACGAACAATAGCATAGATCTCCCTGCCGTTTAGGAAAGGGAAGGGGTGTCTTTTATTTACTATCTGAGGTGATAGAAACGGGCTTACCTCGTATTTAAAAAAGCTGTTTACAAATTCCTTATCCGCTTTGGAAAGGTCTTTGATATTAACACGCTTTATTCCGTTTTTTTTAAGCTCGTTTGATAGTCTTTCAAAATACTCATCGTGCTTGGTATTAAGCTGGGAAACCCTTTTAAAGATTGCGTTAAGCTGTTCTGACGGCTTCATTTTGGTTTTTCCGTCGAGTTCATCATCATCAATCAGCATCTGATCGTGGAGAGATCCCACACGCACCATAAAAAACTCATCAAGATTGCTAGAATAAATAGATGAAAAAAACAGTCTTTCCAAAAGCGGAACCGAAGCGTCGTTTGACTCGTCTAAAACACGCTGGTTGAATTTAAGCCAGGAAAGCTCACGGTTATCATATATTTTGTCAGCCATTTTAATCACCTTTCTCTGCTAAGATAACACTATAAACAGAATATAACAAATCACAATCAAAACGCCCATAATTCTGTAAACCACACTTAAATTTGTGTTATCATTTAATTTCTTGTTTTTCAGGTATAAACAAAGTCCGGTAATGAGCGTTGCGATAAATCCGAAGATAACCAAAGAGCCTGAGCCGTTAACTCTATAAACCGAACCGCCTCGGTATAGAATATCAGAAACAGATAAAATTGCAAAGTTAAATACTCCGCTTCCGAGAATGTTTCCTGTTGCGGCATTAAAGTTAGATTTTCTAGCCAGAGCAAAGGTAGAAGTAAGCTCAGGAAGACTTGTTGCTATTCCTAAAAATAATGCTCCTGCTATGGTTGCTCCTAACTTGAAGCCGTCAGCCAGAATATCGGTCACATAGGTTATAGCAATCGACGCGCTGACAAGAATAACTGCCAGAATAACAAATCTGACAGCAATTTGTTTTATCGTCAGAGGATTGTTGGTTTGCTCATCATTATCACTGTCGTCATTTGCCATGTATTTGATAGAGAATATATAGGTTAGAATGATAATCAAAGAATAAATGCTTATGCTGAATACGCTGTAATCAACCCCCAGTATTACCGCCAAAAACATCAGTGCAAACAGGAAAAGGGTAAACATTGTTATTTTAAAATGGCTTTTTCCAACCGATGCTTTAGAGAAATTCTTAGACCATATAATCATTACAATGCCGAATATAGTTATATTGAAAAGATTGCTTCCTAAAATATTTCCGATAACAAGGCTTGGTTCTTTAACAATAACAACCGCCGAAAAGGAAGTGAAAAGCTCAGGCAGAGATGTAACGGCAGCAAGAACAACACCGCCGATAAATGCACCTGAGATATTTGTTTTCTTATCGATCAGGTCTACATAGTTGGCAAGCTTAATTGAGAGAATTACAACTAATGCCGCAAGCACTAAATAACAAAGACTCCAAACTACTAAACTCATAATATTTTGATGCTTCTCCTTATTTTTTTAATGAATCATAAATTAAAATACGCTTTAAAATTACCACTGAGTATTCTCACGTTTTCTTCATCGGTGAGATTTAGCTTCATAAACCTTTGGATCTCACTGAAGTGATCCCACATAGGGAAATCTGTTCCGAAGAATATCTTATCGGCGCCAAAGCCCCTTATAATATCCCTTGCATAATCGGGTGACAAAAATTCAAGAGAAGAACTTGTATCAAAATGAATGTTTTTTCCGAAAAGACAGGTTATCGCTTCATCCCAACGCTCGTAGCCTCCTAAGTGAGCGGCAAACACATCTAACTTTGGAAAGGCTTTCATTGCGTTTTCAAGTCTTTTCGGATGTGAATAATCATATCTGCTATCGCCCATATGAATGAGTACAGGCAGTCTGCCCTCAATAGCTTTGTATATTCTTAACGCCTTGTCATCATCTATATAAAACTCCTGAAAATCGGGATGAATTTTAACACCCCTCAATCCTGCATTTATTATGCGTTCAACCTCTTGCTCTATATTATCATAATCGGGGTGCAGAGTTCCGAAGCCCACAAACTCAGGGTGTAGCTTGCACTCGTTTATAATAAAATTATTTATGCTCTCAACCTGATGAGGAACGGTTGCTGTCGAGCAGACAAGATAATGAGTAACGCCGATTTTGCTGCCATATTCAATAAGCTCGTCTGCTATTCCGTTTTTACAGGTCATCGGAATACTGTAAAAATCGCCTATTGACGAAACCGCCTTTTTAGAGATTTTTTCAGGGAAGATATGAGCGTGTGCATCGCATATCTCATAGGTTTTACAAAATTCTGCTATTTCTTTATTGTCAAACATTATGGTCTCCACTCTTTATTATAAATTATTGTCCTGATTAAAGCTATTATTCGCCGTTTAAGAAGATGTATTAAAACTTACTCCTTGACTTCAATAAGTATAACCGAAAGATTATCTCTGCTTCCGTTTAAGATTGCCTTATCTATAAGGCTTTTGGCTTTTGTGCTGATAGCATATGATGTTTTGAGAACGCTTTTGATAGCCCCAAAAGATAAATTGTCAGAAACACCGTCTGAGCAAAGCATCAGAGTATCTCCCGAATCTAACTGTTCAGATATGTTTGTTAAGTCCACCATTGGATATTGCTTTGTATTGCCCAGTGATGAAATAATAACATGCTTGATTTTATCATTGTCTTTTTCAAATATTTTTGACCGTCCTATGTCATTTAAAAACTGGCTGAGCGACTGGTCGGTTGAGATTTGTTTAAGTCTTCCCGATTTGAATAAGTACGCTCTGCTGTCTCCTACATTGATGCAGGAAATATTATTATCAGCGTCAAATGCAACAAGGCACAGAGTAGTTTGCATATTGAATGATTCGGGGTGCTCTCTGCCGTATTCAATGAGCTCGTCGTGTATGCCGAAAACACTTGTTTTAAGCTCGGTCACCTTTGAATATGTAGTCATCATAAGCTTTTCAAGAGTCAGATAGGAGGCAATCTCTCCCGATTTTTCTCCGCCGACTCCGTCGCAAACCGCTGCAAAAAATGGAGGGGATATTTCAGTTTCTACAACACCGCTGGTGCAAATGCTTTCACCTATTATAATAGCGTCCTCGTTGTTTTCTCTGAATTTACCGACATCGGTTATTCCATAAGTATTAAAGCGCATATATCACACTGCTCCTCATGAAGCATTAAACTTCTATAATTTAATTTGGATAAACTATGTAATAATATTATACTACTTTTTAAAATCCAAATCAATATTTTTATTAAGAGTATAGTAGTTTTAAAAAAACTAAATTTTGATAAGAGATAAAACTGAAATATAAAACTAAAATTCAAGCATAACTGATGTACAAGCCGAATAAGTATAAAACATATACAATTTAAGGATATGATTTTTATATGGAGGTCAAAAATGCTTGATATATTGGAACAAGACAAAATTGAAAAAAGGGAAAATATAATAGGGCTGAGCAGTGAGGAGGCGAGAAGACGGCAAAAGCTATATGGGAAAAATCAGCTTGAAAAGCCTAAAAAACCGAATGCTTTAAAAATTTTCGCAAATCAGTTCAAGGACATTTTAGTGATTATTCTGTTATGTGCAACGGTTGTATCAGTTTTAGTAGGGGAAATATATGATGCAATGACTATTACGGTTATAGTTGCACTGAATTCTATTATCGGGTTTATTCAGGAGTTTAGAACCGAAAGAACCCTTATGTCTTTAGAAAAGCTGGCTGCCCCGACGGCTAAGGTTTACAGAGACGGAAGGATAGTTAAAATTCCGTCTGAGGATATTGTTATCGGAGATGTTTTTGAAGTTGAAACAGGCGACAGGATTCCGTGTGATGCATACATAAAAAAGCAGAACTTTCTAAGCTGTGATGAATCTGTTTTAACAGGGGAATCCAAAGCTGTTTCTAAAAAGGCTAGAGAGAATGAAAACTTCTTTTCTGATCTGAACTTGTCGTATATGATTTATATGGGAGGGGTAGTCACAAGAGGAAATGCTGTTGCCGAAGCTACAAGCATAGGCAAGGACACTCAAATGGGAAAGGTCGGAAGTATGCTTCACTCGATTGAGGCAGGGGAAACCCCACTTCAGGCAAAGCTTAAACAGCTTTCAAAGGTGCTTGCGATAATTTGTATGGCAGTTTGCGTTGTGGTTACAGCCGCCGGAATAATCCGTGGCGAGGAAGTTTTCACTATGCTTATGACAGGCATCACAATAGCTATCGCGGCTATTCCTGAGGGACTTCCTGCTGCTGTTACTATTGCACTTGCGCTGGCCGTTTCAAGAATGTTAAAGAAAAACGCACTTGTAAGAAGGCTTCATTCGGTCGAGACTTTAGGCTCGGCAACAGTAATTTGTACAGACAAAACGGGTACGCTGACTGAAAACAAAATGAAGGTCTCTGAGTTATCAACCATAGAAAATGATTTTGAAATCAGAGATTCCAATGGCAGCGGAAATTTTTATCTTAAAGGCGAAAGCATTAAAGCAGAGCCTGTGGCGTTGCCATCGCTATATGAAATGCTGAGATGTGGGGTTGCCTGCAATAATGCTGAAATTTCAATAAAAGAGCAGGTTATAGGCAACAATACCAGAAACCGCAGAAACATTTTAAAAACTTATGAGACGTCGGGTGACCCTTTAGAGGCGGCAATGAAAATAGCAGGTCTGGCGGCGAATATCACTCAGGAAGGCGAAGGCTTCAAAAGGCTTTTTGAAGACCCGTTTGAAAGCGAAAAGCGTAAAATGAGTGTTCGGGTTGCGGATAAATCAGGATTTGAGATAGAATATACCAAGGGTGCACTTGATGTTATCATAGACAACTGCGAATATTATTTTCAGGGAAGAGAGCTTAAAAAGCTTAGTATTCATGAGGTTAAGCTGATAGAGGAAAAGCGTGATGAGATGTCCAAAAAAGGGCTTAGGGTTATTGCCTTTTCTGAGGTTGTGGGAGGAAAGTGTATCTTTTTGGGGCTTATGGGCTTGCTTGATCCGTTAAGGCCAGAAATAAAACGCTCTATAGCTCTTTGCAAGAGGGCAAAAATCAAGGTGATTATGCTGACAGGCGATCATAAGCTAACCGCTTGTGAAATAGCTAAAAAGGCCGGCATAATAAAAAGTGAGGAAGAAGCTCTAAACGGAAGCGAAATAGATGAGATGGATGATCAGGAGCTTAGTATTGCACTTAAAAAGGTAAGGGTGCTTTCAAGAGTAAGTCCTTCACATAAGCTAAGAATTGTGAGAATTTTGAAAGAAAGCGGTGAGATTGTTGCAATGACAGGGGACGGTGTAAATGATGCCCCTGCTATTAAGGAGGCTTCTGTAGGAATAGCTATGGGAAGCGGAACAGATGTTACAAAAAGTGTGAGCGATATTACCCTTTTAGATGACAACTTCAAGACAATCGTTATGGCTGTCAAAAACGGAAGAGGTATATTCTTAAATATACGAAAGTTTGTTAGATACCTTTTATCCTGTAACATAGGCGAGGTGTGCGTTATGTTTATAGGAATTTTAATGGGACTTCCTATTGTGCTTTTGCCGGCACAGATACTTCTTGTAAACTTAGTCACCGATGGACTTCCCGCTGTGGCCCTCGGTCTTGAACCTGTTGACGACGACGTTCTTCACAAGCCCCCAAGAAGACCTGATGATAACTTCTTCTCTGGCGGACTTTTATCTAAAATAGTTTTCAGAGGAATATTTATCGGACTTTGTACTCTCGCAAGCTTTGTTATGGCTCTTGCATTAGGAGAGGGAGAACCTGTGGCGAGAACTTGTGCTTTATTTACACTTGTATTAAGTCAGCTTATCCACGTCTTTGAATGTAAAAGCGAGGAGAAGAGCTTGCTAAAAATCAAGCTCTTGAATAACTGGTTTTTAATCTTTTCTGTAGTCGCTTCGTTGGCAGTTCTGATATTGGTGATTTATATGCCTGCTCTGTCTGTAATCTTTTCTACTGTTGTGCTTGATTTTAAAATGCTATCTATTTCTATTGCTTGTGCTATTATGGTTCCGCTTTTGTCGGTTGTGATTGATAAAATTACTATGTGAATATTAGCGATAGTTGCAAAAATGTGCAAAATGTGCTATAATACCTGAGAAGTTAAAAATGAAAGGTTTGATACTTGATATGGCAGAGCTTAGATGGCATCCGTTTACTAAGGATTGGGTTATGATAGCTTCAAATAGACAGGCAAGACCGCAAATGCCTAAGGACTATTGTCCGTTTTGTCCGTCGTTCGGGAATGTTCCCGATTATGAGGTTCTTAAATATGATAATGATTTTCCTGCACTTTCTCAAAATCCGCCTGAGCCGGACAATGTTGCCAATGACTTTTTTAAGGTTGAGAAAAACTACGGTAAGTGTGAGGTAATACTATATTCCCCAAGCCATACTGCGACACTTCCTGAGTTGAGTGACGATCACGTCGCTAAACTCGTGGATCTGTGGTGTGAAAGATTTTCTGAAATGGCTGGTGATGAGAAAATTAAGTATGTGTTTATTTTCGAGAATCGTGGCGAGGCGGTTGGCGTTACTATGCCTCACCCTCACGGTCAGATGTACGGCTATCCGTTTGTTCCCAAAAAAATTCAACTTGAAATCGAATCTGCTAAAGAGCATTTAGCTGATAAGGGAAAATGTATTTACTGTGATATGCTAGAAAATGAGATGGCAGACGGAAGAAGAATTATCTTTAAAAATGATTGCTTCACCGTTTTCCTGCCGTTTTTTACAGAGTATCCTTATGGCGTTTATATCTTCGCTAATGAGCATAAACAGTATATTACAGATTTTAATAAAGAGGAGAGATATGTTCTTGGACAAACTATTAAGCAAACCGTCGGTATGCTGGATAGTCTGTTTGATATGAATTTCCCCTATATGATGTGTATGCATAATGCACCCGTAAACAGTGGGGATTATAGTGAGAACTTCCACTTCCATATCGAGTTCTTCCCGCCAATGAGATCGGCTGATAAAATAAAATTTAATGCTTCGTCGGAAACAGGCGTGTGGGCTCACTGTAATCCGACCTGCCCTGAGGAAACATCTAAAGAGCTGCGTGAGGCGTATGAGAAGTATATCAAAAATAGTAAGTAGTTCTATAAGCTGTATATGCTTTCTCGCAGTACAGTTTGTGTTCTTTTATGGGATTTTTAAACCGCCAGTCAGAGGAAGAAAGTTTAGTGGAAAAGTATGTATATTTTGTAAATAATCTCTAAACTTTTTTGCCTTAAATTTTCAGAGGGGTTCGTAAGCTGAAAAGTTTGTGCAAAACGTAAGTTTTATACCCCTAAAATACTTCAAATTGCATAATATTTATGAATAAATTACATACAAATGTGTACAAATGATTAACAAACACCCTCAAATTAGTATATTTAAGCTGTATTTGACATAAAAATGCCCTGAAAACTGGTGTTTCAGGGGTTTTCTTGAAATTTCAAATGAATATATCTTATAAAAAAATGATTCGAAAAGTGTTGACAAAGTGATTTTGTGGTGATATAATTACGGTATGTTAAGCACTCATATGGTGTTTTCGCTACATGAAATCTGCTTAGCTTATACTACATAGTTATATAATGTATGCGTGAGTTTTGTGGAATTTCAAATTTGAACAAAGAAGGAGGGGCAACTTTTACTGTTCTTATTAGGCAGTAAAACATCATAAGCTATTTGCTTATACTTATTATATAAGGTAATAAATTTTTTTAAAGAAAAGAGGAATAGGAAATGAAATTTAAACGACTTTTGTCATTGGTTGCTTCAGCAGCTATGACAATCTCGGCATTGTGCGGAGCAATGTCGATCACTGCGTCTGCGTATACTAACGGTGACTTGACATATGAAGTTGCCGAAGGTGTACTCAAGATCTCGGTTACAGACCAAGATGAAGGGAATACGAAGACAGCAGCAATGAACGATTTCACTTCAGCTACAAATATGCCTTGGTACAGCAGCAGAAATAGCATTACCAAGGTTGAAATCGGGGAAGGTGTAACAAGCATTGGTAATTATGCTTTTGATACCAACTTTACTAAAATAACTGAAGTGGTATTACCAAGCACACTTAAAACTATAGGTGATCGTGCATTTTATCAGTGTAGTGGTTTGACTACTATAAGTTATACTGAGAAAGCACAGGAAACTGCACCGGTAATAACAAAATTCGGTGCTGATGCATTCAACAATTGTAAGCTTTTAGCTACAGTACCTGAAGGCTTCCTAACATTTACAAGTGAAGAGGGAGTTACTATAGGTAGTGCAGCATTCCAAAGCTGTTCGGCATTGAAAGTGCCCCTTTCATTTACAATGACTTCTACTTACGGTTCGTCGTATAGTTTGTCATTAGGACAATCTGCATTCCAAGGCTCAGGTATTACATCTTTAGCCTTCACAAAGTATAACTCTAAATTTACAGAGATTCCTGCAAGCTGTTTTAGAGATTGTGCAAGCCTTACAGAAATAAAATCATTCCCATCAATTTATTTTAATAAAATTGGCAATTATGCATTCTCTGGATGTTCAACACTGACAACAGTTCCATCACTTTCATCAGTTGACCTTGGAGACTATGCATTCCAAAACTGTATAGGACTTACAGCTGCCCCAGCACTTGGAACCTCTAGAACTCTTGGAACAGGTATATTCAGCGGTTGTACAGGTATTGAGTCTGCAAATGTTAATATGACTAATGTACCTAATCAGATGTTCAGTGGTTGTACTAGCCTTGCAACAGTAACTTTCGGTTCAAGCGTTACAACTATAGGAAGTTCAGCATTCAATGGTACACCTATTACAGCAGCAGATCTCTCAAGCTCAAAGATCACAACTGTTGGTTCATCTGCATTCTCAAACTGTACATCACTTGAATCAGCAAGCTTCCCAAGCACTTTGACAACAATCGATTCTTCAGCATTCAATAAGGACACAGCACTTGAAACAGTTGAAATCGTGGGTGGTCTGAAGAAAATAGGAAGCAGTGCATTCAGTGGTTGTTCAGCATTGAAATCTATTACACTTCCAAACGCACTTTCGGAAATTGGTTCATCTGCATTTGCTTCATGTAGCTCATTGAAGTTCATTCAGATCCCAAGTGGTTTAACAGAACTTGGTACTTCTATATTCTCAAACTGTACAGCTCTTGCAAACGTAGACTTCGCACCTAACGTTGAAAGTTTCGGAACTAATTTGTTCCAGAATTGTACATCACTTAAATCACTTCAACTTCCTAAGGCTCTTAAAACACTTGATTCAAGAGCTTTCGCAGGTTGTACTAATTTGAAAAATATTACCGCTGATCCTGAAAGTGAATTTCTTTCAAACCCATCAAGCTCCAGCTACGGCGCAATATTGCTCAGCAAGGACGGAAAACAACTTGTAGCAGCTTCTCCGGGAGTTGGAAGTAGTGCTAGCGTTAGCTATTACGGTAATATCGAAAAGGTTTGTGACTATGCATTCTATAACTTTACAAATCTCACCTCTGCATCTTTCCCTACATCCAACACTGGTTATCTGAAAGAAGTTGGTAAATACGCATTCTCCGGTACAGGAATTAGCAGCGCTAGCTTTGGACCAAGTATTGAGGTAATTGATAACTATGCATTTGCAAGCTGTGCAAAATTATCAAGCGTAAGCGGAATAAATTATGAAAACTTTACGAAAATCGGTACAGCTGCATTTCAGGGCACTAAAATTTCTTCTGTTACTGTAGGTTCAACAAGTACTACTATTGAAACTCAGCAGATTGAGATTGGAAATAATGCATTCCAGAACTGTTCTAGCTTGTCAACCGTTACATTTAATAATGTTATTAAATCAGTAGGTGGCTATGCATTCCAGAATTGTACTAGTCTTAAGAAGATCGTACTTCCTAACAATATCGAAAGCATTGGTCAGTATATCTTCGCAGGATGTACATCATTGGCAAGTGCAACTCTTCCTAATAAGATAACTGTTCTCCCTGCATATGCATTCCAGAAATGTTCGGCTCTCGTCTCAGTAAACATTCCAAGTAGTGTAACTGAGATCGGTAACTATGCATTTTCCGAATCAGGTGTTCAGAGAATGACAATTTCAAACAATGTAAAAACATTAGGAACTTATGTATTCAATGGTTGTTCAAGTCTTGAAGAGTGCGTTTTAGGTACAAAAATAACAACAATACCTGTATTCACATTCTCAGGTTGTACAAATACAAATCTTAAGATTTACCTGATGGGTACAATTAGTGATATCGGTAGCAACAGTAACTCATTCGGTAGCAATGCATCAACCTATGTTAAGGGAACAGTCTATGTATATGATGAAACAACATATAACAAGGTTATTTTAACAAGCGCATATACAGGCAATTCTTGTAAGGTTGTTTACGGAGCTGACTTCACAGCTTTAAGAGCTCTCCTTGCAGAGGCAAATGAAATGTATGATATCGACTATACACCTGAGACATTCAGCATACTCGTTTCTGCTAGAAACCTTGCTGAATTGACATCAGCAAACTATGCTGCTAATCAGGTTCAGGCAGATACAGCTATCACAGGATTGCAAAGCGCAATCGCTCAGTTAGTAGCTCTTCCTAACGACGAGTGGCTTGCTACAGTGAATGCGGAAGCTGAATATGCAGAAACTCTTGAAAGAACAGACTATCGTGCTGAATCATTCGCAAACTTCAGAACTGCAACTCTTGCAGCTGAGGCTGTAACAGGTGATGAGGTTAACTCAGTTCTTAGAAAGCTATATAACGCACTTAAGGATGCAGAAGAAAATCTTGTTCTCTCATACGAGTATCGTGATCCTGTAATGATAGTTAAATCAGCTACAGCTGCTCACGGTAACTGGTCACAGTTACAGGGATATACATATCCTGCAATGGAAGGCATGACAGGCGCAGCAGCAGTTGGTACTACAAAGGTTAAGGTAATCCTTGACGTAGCTGATTATGTTACACCTAACGCTCAGACATACTTAGAATGTAGATCATTCATCGAGGGTACTGATGAACAAGGTGTATATAAAAACTGGACAGCATCTTCAAGAGTTACAATCAACAAAGGTAAAACTGACGTTGAGTGCGTATATAACCTTTCACATTCATTAGATGCAGAAACATTCGCATATCACATCTACTGCTCAACAATGTGTTGGCAAGACAAGAAAGAGGGTGCTGCTTTAGACTATGCAGTATTCTATATCAAAGAGATGCAGCTCCTCAACGCTGAAGACGAGGTATTATTCTCAACTAAGAATTGGACAGTTCCTAACGAGGATCTGACCGCTGCAGTTGAAGATGCTAGAGGATATGATCAGAGCCTATACACTCCAGAGAGTGCACAGGTACTGCAGGATGCTATCGAAGCAGCAGAGGCAATTCTAGCTCAGGAGAAGCCAACTGTAAGTTCTATGAACAATGCACAGATGGCTATCGAAGATGCAATTTGGGCTCTTGAAGAAGCTGGCGACACACCTCCAGTAGATGATAAGACACCTGCTGAGAAGCTTGACGAGTCTGTTAAGAGTGCAGAGGCTGCTATCGCAGACGCAGATAAGTATACTCCTGAATCAGTTCAGAAGGTTAAGGATGCTATTGAGGCTGCTAATGCATTACCAGAGGATGCAACTGATGATCAGATCGCAGCAGCTCAGAAGGCTGTTGATGAGGCAGTTGCAGCACTTGCACCTGCACAATCAGCACCTACAGATCCATCAGATCCTACAGATCCTACAGATCCTACAGATCCTTCAGTAAAGCCTACAGATCCAACAGCTGCAACTAGAAGCCCAGAGCAAGTTAAGAAGGATAAGGATGCTGCTGATAAGGCTATGAAGCAGGCTAAGATTACAAAGCTTAATGCTAAAGCTAAGGGCAAGAAGAAGGCTAAGATCACTTGGAAGAGCGTTAAGAACGCAGTTGGATACGAAGTACAGGTATCACCTAAGAAGAACTTCAGCAAGAAAGTAGTTAAGAAGACAACTTCCAAGACAAAGATTACCATCAAAAAGCTCAAGAGCAAGACTAAGTACTTTGTAAGAGTAAGAGCTTACACAACTTACAAGAATGCTAAAAACGTAACAGTTAAGGTATACAGTAAGTGGAATAAGAAGCTCAGAAAAGTTAAGGTAAAATAAAATTTCATAGTATTTATTCCTTAATATAAATTTCAACGCTCAAGCTTATTAAGTTTGGGCGTTGTTTATGCTTAAATTTAGATTTATCACTCAGCAAATCTTGACAAAACAGGGAATATATGATTTAATATTATTAGGTATTTCAATAAATTTTGAAACCAAATAAAATCAATAAAGGAGATTGCGTAATGAAGCTAAAAAAAGTATTGGCACTTCTCAGTGCAGCGGCAATGTCTGCAACTATGTTGACGGCCTGCGGAAAGGTTGAATCATCAGAGAGTACAACCGAGACCGCAAAGAATTTCAAAATTGGCGTTGTTCAGATTATGGAGCACAGCTCGCTTAACACGATTCGTGATGCTGTTGTTGGCCGCCTTGCGGAGCTGGGATTCAAAGACGGGGAAAATTGTACTATTGACTGTCAGCAGGCTAACGGAGAACCTACAACTGTATCACAGATTTTAGATCAGTTCAAAGCTGACGAAGCTGATATTATAGTTGCGATAACCACCCCATGCGCACAGATTGCGGCACCTTATTCGGCAGAAATTCCGGTTGTTTTCTCAGCTGTAACCGATCCGATTGCGGCAGGAATTGTTGATTCCCTTGAAAGCACAGGAGCAAATATCACAGGCACATCTGATGCTCTTGAGATTTCAAAGATTCTGGATTTAGCGCTTCAGACAACCCCTGACCTCAAGACGCTCGGCTATCTCTACAACACAGGCGAGGATAACTCTGTTTCCTGCCTTGAAAAGGTAAAGGATTACTGTAAGGACAAAGATATAAAGCTTGAGATAGCATCTGCAACGAACACCTCTGAGGTTCAAGAGGCAATTTCTACCCTTGCTGACAAGTGTGACGCTGTATTTTCACCAAATGACAACACAGTTGCCGGTGCTATGGGAACTGTTGCAGAGGTTATGAACAAGGCAAAGAAGCCTATGTATGTTGGAGCTGACTCAATGGTTCAGGACGGCGGCTTTGCAACTATAGGAATTCAGTATGACGATTTAGGAATTGAGACAGCTAATATGGTAGCGTCTATCCTGAATGGTGAAAAGAAAGCAAGTGAAATTCCGGTCAAGGTTTTTAATGAGGATCTAAGTACATTCATCAATAGATCAACAGCTGAGGCTATCGGCTTTAAAATCCCTGATGAAATCGCAAATGGCGAAAAGACAGTTTTCTTTGACTAATAGATTCTTGATAATTTCGCTTGTGTAAATTATATTTATAATGTAAATGTAATTAAAAAAAGGGGAGGTCTCTTTTCGAGGCTTCCCCGATTTAAAATTAAATTTCACTAGTTGCATAGGTTAATATGTTTTTGTTAAGGAATGATTTTATGTCGATTAAAACTATGATAAACAAAAAGAGTATTATCACGCTTATTCCCAAGTTGATTTTAGTGGTATTGCTGCTTATAATAATCAACACTCAGATGACTGAGTCTGTTGTACTTGGAACGCTTGAAAAGGGTTTAGTTTTCTCTTTTCTTGCTCTTGGAATTTTTATAACCTTCAGAATACTTGATATCCCTGACTTATCAGTAGACGGAACCTTTACCCTGGGCGTTGCCGTATCGGTTATGAATGCATACAACGGACACCCGATAAGGGGTATAATTCTCGCTGTAATTGCAGGTGCGGTAGCAGGCTGTGTTACAGGGCTTTTGGTTACAAAGCTTAGAGTTCAACCGATTTTAGCGGGAATTATTACAATGACAGCTTTGTATTCAATAAACCTCAAAATTATGTCCAGGCCTAATATTTCTCTGTGGAAAAAGGATACTCTGTTTACATATTTCGAGGGGATTTTTGGCGAAAACAGCAAGGTCATTGTTGCCGGAGGAGTATTATTAGTAGTATCATTACTTTTGTTTGTGTTCTTGAAAACTCAGTTGGGAATGTCACTCAGGGCAACAGGCGATAATGAGTTTATGGTTCGTGCGTCGTCGATAAATTCCGACACAATGAAGATTCTTGGCTTTGCTCTTGCAAATGCATTAGTATCACTGTCGGGAGCTATGTATGCACAGTATTCAAGTGCAGGAGACACAAACAGCGGAACCGGTATGCTTGTTGTCGGTCTGGCGTCAATTATAATAGGCGAGATATTCTTTAGAAAGCACAGTATTTTATTCGGCATCCTTGCGGCAATTATCGGTGCGACAGCTTATCGTTATATCCTTGCTTACGCAATGGGACTTGGAATGGACAGCAATTATACCAAGCTGTTCTCGGCGCTGATAGTTGCTATTGCAATTGCTATTCCCGTAGTTAAAGGACTCTCCATAGATTTATACAAAAGATATATCTTAAAAAATAAAGGTGGTGCTTCAAGATGTTAAGACTGGAAGATGTAAGCGTTACCTTTAATGCAAACACAGTGAATGAGAGAAAAGCTCTAAAGAATATAAATCTTAAGCTTGACAACGGCGATTTTGTAACAGTTATCGGCTCAAACGGTTCAGGAAAATCTACCCTTATGAATGCTGTTTGCGGAAGCTGTAATATAGACAGTGGGCAGATTTTCATAGGCGATAGAAACATTACCTATGTAAAGGAGTACAGGCGTGCAAGATATATAGGCAGGCTGTTTCAGGATCCTTTAAAAGGAACTGCACCTAATATGACTATTGAAGAAAATCTGGGGCTTGCTTATTCCAGAGGAAAGAAAAGAAGTTTAGCTATTGGCATTTCAAGTAGGGATTTAAGGCTATTCAGAGAAAAGCTGGCCGAGCTTGAGATTGGTTTAGAGGACAGAATGAAAACTCCGGTAGGTTTGTTATCGGGCGGTCAGCGACAGGCGTTGACACTTCTTATGGCGACTATTGTAACACCTAAGCTATTGCTGTTAGACGAGCATACAGCGGCGCTTGATCCGGTTACGGCAGATAAGGTTATGTCGATAACAGAAAAGATTGTCAAGGAAAACAAAATCACAACCTTGATGATAACTCACAATGTTTCAAATGCCCTGGAATACGGAAACAAGACCCTAGTTCTCAGTCAGGGAAATATTCTTGCGTATATAGAGGGTGATGAAAGAGCTAATATGTCGCTTTCTAAAATTATGAAGCTTTATGC
This sequence comes from uncultured Clostridia bacterium, assembly GCA_947624345.1. Classification (GTDB taxonomy): domain Bacteria; phylum Bacillota; class Clostridia; order Oscillospirales; family Ruminococcaceae; genus UMGS1601. The sequence continues at coordinate 18,165 of CANQJW010000026.1, forward strand.
AGATTCATCAGGAGATACCCTAACTGATAAAATGATATTTTAATAACAAAACGCCCGGGCTTTTATAGTTCAGGCGTTTTTCGTTATTCTGCTGTATCTATCAAGTTTTTTGCAAGTGATTTGCCCAAAAGTCTACCTGTATAAATCGCCTCATCAAGAGAGTTGCCGTGGCTTCCTACTTCTATAAGCAAAGCACCCGTAGAGAGCGATTGATTATAGTTCCGATAGTCAAACAGCACAGGACGGTCAAGTCCTGGATAATCTGTTTCAATTTGGGATTGCAATGAGCAGGCAAAGGTCAGATTTTCCAAGTAATCCGGCATACCCATTGAGCCGTCTGGATAGTCGGCACAGGATATTATCATAAGCTGTGCCGCACGCTTACCATTCACCTCTGTGATAGGCGAGAGTCTTAATCCATTTTCTTTCTCAATTGCGTCACGGTGAATATCTAAAACGACCTTGATCGAGGGGTATTTTTTCAGGATTTTTGAGACGGTGTTGTAGCTTAAATCGTATGCGGCATTATAGTCTGGGTAATCGTGGATTGTTGTTGAATGTACGGTTTTTATTCCGCTTTTTTCGAGCTGTTTGCATATTGCATTGCCGACACGAATCATATTTTTGTTAGCATCAGTAGTCTTGCAGGAAAAGGATTTGTCATAGTAGTACCTTGAATAAGGCTCGAAGCTTTCAGTCGTGTGGGTGTGGTAAATCAAAACCTGTGGTTCATCGCTGCTCAGTTCAATGTTGAAATCAGGTGCTTTTTCACTTTGTTTTAAAACCTTTTTATTACTCACTTCGGTACAGTTTCTCACTTGTGCACCGCTGTTAAGAGTGACGAAATTATCATCGGTATAGGTTCCATAGTGAACATCTTCAATATCGCCGTCACGGCTTTCGAGTTGGTTTGGATAGGGAAGCGGATTTTGGGATGTAATATTATCGCTGTTTTCAACTATACTTTTGTATGTTTTGGTGCTTTTCTTATTACTGTTGTTTGCCTCAGTTTCATTTGGTGCCATATCAATAGCCCAGGTTGATTTTCCTCCGAGATTTACTGTGTAAAACTCAGTTGAAGGTTCGTTGATAAGTGTAGCACCGAGCTTTTTTGATAGTTCGGTTATGTAGTCTGTATTGTCGCCGAAGGACATTTTCGCAGACGATGCCGCCATTGAGCCAGTTACATCAAGAATCTTGTCCCCGTAATTTGCACCGATAAAAATAAAAAGCGGTGTTACTATGACGGCAAGTATCACACAAATAGATTTTATAATTATTTTTTTATACGCATTCATTTTTCATTCCTGTCCTTTCAGATGCAAGAGGCAAGATACCGGATGCAAGAGTTATTTTTTAATATTGCAATTCAAGTTGCCTATTATTATCTTTATGATAAGTTATTAAGAAAAATGCGTGCATATCATTATGCTTGTCCTGATCACACAAACAAGGTGCGGAGAAACTTCCGCACCTTGTTTTTTAGTTCTGACCAGAAAATTTATTCTTAACTTGTTCTATCTGTTGTTGCTCTACTTGTTTTGTAGAATACCAGCCCTTTTTAGTCATCTGCTCATAAATAGTATCCTGGATGCAGAGAGATTCGTTAAGAGCCTTTGAAAAAGTCTGGCGGACATTTCCCGGAGTAGATTCGATCGTACCGTGCATATAAAGGTCGCAAACACCCTTTTCAGTAAGGAGCAGTCCCTCCATTAAATCCTTATCGTTCATTAGTTTTTCTCCTTTCAGCGTTAATAATTACTTTTAAGTCTAAAGCAAACCATAGAAGCTCTTGAAAATCTGTTCGTGCTTGTTTGATAAATCATTCACACAATTTATTAGCTCGCCGTCTTCAAGCTTTGAGATAACTTCTTTGCACTGGCTTTTGAAATACTTTTCGTGTCCCAGTGCGTCTTCAACATAAAGCAAATCTTTTGAAGTCATTTTACTTCACCTCCGAAATTATCTTGTGCAGGTTTGGTAAATTTATGCGGGGAAAATGTTTTTATTTTTCAGAGCCTTGAATTTTCACCTAAAGATTGAAGAATTTTCAAATTCCTATTGTAAAAAAGAAGGTTTTATGGTATAATAACCTAGTTAAAAGTTATTTATACACGCCCCCTTAGTTAAATGGATATAACAAGTCCCTCCTAAGGATTAGTTATCAGTTCGATTCTGGTAGGGGGTGCCAGATTCAAGGCACAAGTAATGATTGCGCTTTGTCAAAAATCAAATAATATGCAGACGTATCGAAGTGGTCATAACGGGGCTGACTCGAAATTTTTTGTAGAGTTGGCTGTTTGCTCCGCTTAAAAAGCCCGTAATACAGGGTTTTCTTCGGTTCGAAAATTGAATATTTTGTTGTTCTTTCCGTCAGTTCTTTCCAAAAGTTTTTGGAAAAAATGCGGAATCACATACACGGAGAGTTGTCCGAGTGGTCGAAGGTGCAGCACTCGAAATGCTGTAAGCCGAAAGGCTTCTAGGGTTCGAATCCCTAACTCTCCGCCAAAAAGTCCAGTAAACAAGCGGTTTTCTGGACTTTTCTTTTTTTGCCCTTTTGCTCAAAATCGGCTCAAAACTATGGAAAGAACAGCCTGTTTTTTGGAAAGAACAAGGCGATTTTCGGCATTTTTGCGTATTCGAACTGTAAAAATCAGTTCTTTCCGACATCGTCTGAAATTTTACTCCACTTGCTGCCGAAATTCACCGATTCGGGAAGTGCCATTCCGCTGACCATTGCCTTTGCCGAGGACAGTTTTGAAGTGTAGTCAAGGTGGGCATAGATGTTAGCGGTGGTGGAAAAATCGCTGTGCCCCAGCCACTCCTGAATTTGTTTCAGCGGAACGCCGTTCGCAAGAAGCAGACTTGCGCAACTGTGCCTTAAATCGTGAAAACGCATTCTTTTACAGCCGTGCTTTTGGATATACTGCGGGAAATAGCTTGTCAGATAATCCGGTCGCATTAAATTTCCTAGCTCATCCACAAAGACATAACCGTCATATTCGTAGTTGTAGCAGTTGCCGCAGACCTTTTTGTTGACTTCCTGTGCCGCTTTTACTTCTTTGAAATACTCCGCAAAGCTGCCGACAAGCGGAAGTGTACGCATACTGGATTTTGTTTTTGCAGAGTCCTGTGCGTACATTTTTGTTTTTCCGTCTACTTGCAGAGATGTGACCGTGTGCCTTATGGTGATTGTGCCACGCTCAAAGTCTATGGCGTCCCATTTCATCCCCAGCACCTCGCCACGACGCAAGCCGTAGAAAGCGGCGACCAAAACAGGAAGTTCCAGCTTTGTCCCTTTAACTACTTCAAATAAATGCTGCAGTTCTTCTGCATCAAGGAATACAGGCTGATAATCATTCTTTTTCGGGCGATCTACTTTCATTGCCACATTCTGCGTAACAAGGTCGGTTTTCATTGCGTATTTCAGCGCCTGATGAATAACAGCGTGATAGTGAATAACCGAGTTTGGCTTGACTGTTTTCAGCTTTTCGGAATAGAATTGCTGAATGTGTCTTGCCTCTAATCCCTGAAGCGTTAGCGCTTTCTTGCGAAAATACGGCTCAATCACCGATTTCACCATTTGCTCGTAAGAGCTGAATGTGGTTGCTTTAACACGCACCTTGACGATTTCCAACCATTCAAGCAGGTAGTCTGCAAACGGCATATCGGAAGCAAGCTCGCCGACTTCCTGCGGGGGCACGAATTCACTTCTGATTCGCACAAGCTCGGCTTCGGCTTTTCGTTTGTTTCCCTTTTCGGGCAGTCCCGTGGAAAAGTATTTCACACGGCGTTTTCCGTTGTTGTTATAGTAGCTTAGCACTACATA
>CANQJW010000027.1 GCA_947624345.1 uncultured Clostridia bacterium
GAAGGCAAAACATTATATCATATTTTTTACTTTATTTTTTATTAAAAATGGGTCACATCTATTTACAACGCAGAGACAAAATTAAAAAAATAATGCAAAAGGCTTTAAAATCTGATTAAAATATGTTATAATGTCTTTAAGTGTATTCAGATAGTATTTTTGGCAAAGGAGAGTGGCTGTATGAAAAGAATTTCAGTGTTTGTTACTTCTTTTCTTATGATTTTGGCATTGTCTGGCTGTTCTATTGGACAAGGCGGAATTGACGGTTTACTTTCCGCACCAAAGCTCACTGAGGAGCAGTCGGAGATACACGAGACTCTTATCAAAAATGTCGGTAATGATATTTCTCTTAAGTATCCGAAAAGTGGGGAATATCGCTCGGCGTTTGTTGTTGAAAACATTGATAATGAGCCGACTGACGAGGCGATAGTGTTCTTTCAATATAATGATCCTGAGAATGACACAGGTACTGTTATGGTAGAGATTCTTGATCAGAACAAAGACAGCGAATGGCAGTCGGTGTTTGAGTTCCCTGGTGCAGGGCCGGTTGTCGATAAGATTGAGATAAAAGAGTTGGGTGTTGACGACAGACCGAGCATTATCATCGGGTATTCAACACTAAATCTTGAGGACAAGCAATTTCAGATATACAGCTATGACGAGGGACAGATAAGCAGTATCTTTACCGATAATTATTCCGTAATGCATATCATTGACTTAAACGGCAAGGGACACAACGATATAATAACAGTTTCAACCGATACTGAAACAGGAAAGTCAACGGCATCACTATTGCGTTCGGAAAACGGAAAGATAGTTCTTGTTGACAGTATTGCAATGACAAGCGGTACAAATGCTTATGTTTCATCGGTTATCGGAAAGACAGCAGACGGTAGCTCAGCGTTGTTTGTTGATTCAACAAAATCAACGGGGATAATCCAGACAGAGGTTGTTTCATATAGCTATGAAAGACTTCAGAATCCGATGGTTACATTTTCAAATAAGCTTATGGAAAGCACATCAAGACCATCTCAGTATCTGAGTAAGGATATTGACAACGACGGTGTTGTTGAAATCCCTGAAACTATAGCTGCACCGGGATATGAAAGCTATGATGATTCAGACAGTGATAAGCATTATTTAACAAGCTGGAAGGTTTATAAAGACAGCTATTCTTTAAAGGAAAAATACACAGGATATTATAAGATAGCGGACGGATATGCTTTTATGTTCCCAAAGGGTTGGGGAGACAAGGTCACCGTCAAAACAGATGAAGCGACAGGCGAGACAGTTTTTTATAAATACAACAAAAGCCTTTCACAAAGCGTGGAAGAATTACTGAGGCTTAAGGTTATTGATATTGATGAAATAAGAGAATATACAAAGGATGGCTATGAGGTTGCAAAATCTAGCGACCAGATAGCATATATCGCTAAGATAAGCCAGACAGACGGGCTTAACATTGATAATGTAAAAGAGAATCTGTATCTTACAGATTGATAAAACATATTTTGAAAATAGATTTACTGCGTGCTAAAGCATTACATAAAAGGAGGATTAGTATGAGAAAAATTTTAATTTGTGAGGACGAGGACTCTATCCGCGAGGTTATAGTTTTGAACCTTGTCAGGGTAGGATATGATGTCACTGATGTAGCCAGCGGTGAAGAGGCGTTAAAAGCTTTTGAAGAGAACGGAGGCTTTTTTGATGTTGCGCTTTTAGATATTATGATGCCGGGAATTGACGGCTTCGAGGTTTGCAAAAGACTGAGGGCAAGGTCAAGTGCTATGGGAATAATTATGCTTTCGGCGAAAAGTCAGGAGATGGACAAGGTATCGTCGCTGATGATGGGTGCTGATGACTATATCACAAAGCCGTTTTCTATTTCAGAGCTTATAGCGAGGGTTGACGCTGTATGCAGGAGAGTTGACAACAGTAATGCAAAAGCGGATAGCTCACCGACGATCAAGTCGGGGCCTTTCACAATAAATCCTAAAAGCAGAACGGTTTATAAAAACGGTCAGCCGATAGATTTAACTCAGGTTGAATATCAGATAATGGAGTATTTTTTCAAGAATCAGAATACTGCTCTTGACAGGACGAGTATTCTCAACCATATCTGGGGAGACAGCTATTTTGGCGATGATAAAATTGTCGATGTTAATATAAGAAGAATAAGAATGAAAATTGAAGATGAACCGTCTAATCCGAAATATATCCAGACCATTTGGGGCTTTGGATATAAGTGGGTTTCAAACTGATTTAAAGAAAAAGAAGATAATCAGATTTTTTAATGAAAGGAGCGATAATAGTTGAAGATAAAGGTTAAAAGAGGAATAACCAGACGCTGGCTTATAAACAGCTTTGGACTGATGGTTGTTATACTTTTGATTGTAGAAGTCGGAGCACTTTTTATTGTTAGAAACTATTATCACTCGTCAATAAGACAGTACTTAGCAAGCAAAATGAATATCATCACATCTGCTGTTACAAGATATTCAGAAAACAATGATATAAACTATAATTCAGAGATAAGAAATCTTGTTGAAACCTTTGATGACAAGGACAGAATTGAGCTTATGGCTATCAACAATTCAGGACGTGTTGTGGTAAGCTCGTCGGGGTTTTCTTCAGATACATACGGAACTCTTTCGGACTATGAGGAGGCAAAAAGCACAAATGTCGACTCTCTTTATAAGACCTTTAAGATAGAAACAACAAATGAAGCGGTTATGTCCTATACTGTGATGATCGGAAAAAGCGGAAGCGAATATTCCGCTATGAGAATGGTGACATCTCTTAGCAATGTTAACTTTCAGATGTATTTCATATTTGCGGTTATAACTATTGTTGTATTAGGAATTGTACTGCTCATTTTCCTGTCTGGAATTTCGTTTGTAAGAAGCATTGTTACACCTATAAACGAAATCACAGAAACAGCTAAGCAGTTTGCAACAGGGGATTTTTCAAAACGAATTAAGTTTAAGGGCGACAATGAGCTAGGCGAGCTTTGCAAAAGTGTAAACTATATGGCAGATGAGCTTTCAAATTCCGAGAAGATAAAGAATGAGTTTATCTCTCAGGTTTCGCACGAACTCAGAACACCGCTGACAGCTATCAAGGGCTGGAGCGAAACTATGGAAACTATTGATGACAAGGAAACATTTTCAAAGGGTATGCGTGTTATCACAAGCGAAACGGAGAGACTTTCCCAGATGGTTGAGGAGCTTCTCGATTTCTCAAGAATTCAGGACGGAAGGCTCTTACTCAGCAAGGATATAATAGATATTTTAGCAGAGCTTGGCGAAACGGTTCTGATATATAAAGAAAGAGCAAAAGCACTTGACATAACTCTTAATTATTACGAGCCTGAGATGCTTCCGTTTATATATGGAGATAAAAACAGACTAAGGCAGGTATTTATAAACATTGTAGATAATGCAATAAAGTATTCTGACGCAGGAGATACTGTTTCTGTTGAAGCATTCGAGGATGAACGGGGAGTTGTTATTTCAATTTCCGATACAGGAATAGGTATAAGCAAAGAGGATTTGCCAAAGGTCAAGACAAAATTCTTCAAGGCTAATCATACAAGACGAGGCTCAGGAATCGGTCTGGCTGTGGCGAATGAAATCATATCTCTTCACGGCGGAAGTCTTGACATTAACAGTGAAGAGGGAGTTGGAACAACAGTGGTGATAATACTTCCTGTTGCTTCACAGGCATCTTCTAAAGAAGCAAAGGATACAAGCGTTAATGTAAATATTTTCTCATCAGAGGACGAAAGGGATGAATTATAAAAATGACTAATCAGCTTAACGAAAATGAAGTTCAGAATGACGTAGAGCAGGAAAATGCTGTTTTGTCAGATTCTGAGCAGAATAAAATCAAATCAGAAAAATTCAAATCAAAGATAGGTGGTCAGGCACTTATCGAGGGAATTATGATGAGGGGCATTGACAAGTCTGCAATGGCACTCAGACTTCCGACGGGCGAAATCGAAGTCGAGGAATGGGACGCAAAAAATGGCAAAAATGCTCCTTGGTATAAAAAAGTCCCATTTATCAGAGGTATATTCAATATGGTAGGCAGTCTTGTCGAGGGGTATAAATGCCTTTCAAAATCGGCGGACAGGGCTATGGACTTTGAAGATTTAGAAGATGAAGAGTCTCAGTCAAAATTTGAAATATGGTTAGAGGAAAAGATAGGCGATAAGCTAGTTCCTGTCGTTACCACAATAGGCACTGTTTTTGGCGTTGCTATCGCACTGCTGTTATTTATGTGGGTGCCGTCTTTGATAGTTAAAGGATTAGAACATTTTATCCCTATGAATTTTTTTGTAAAAACGCTCATCGAGGGTATAATCAAGATTTTTGTCTTTGTAGGATATATGGGTCTTACGGGACTCATGAAGGATATAAGACGAACATATGAATATCACGGTGCTGAGCATAAAACAATAACCTGCTATGAGGCAGGCGATGACCTCACTCCTGAAAGTGTTAAGAAATACTCTCGCTTTCACCCAAGGTGCGGAACAAGCTTTATATTTATAGTTTTATTTATAAGCATTATTGTATTCTCGGTTTTAAGGCTTCCGTGGGAAAATATTTTCCTGAGGCTTGTATGCAAGTTGTTGCTTCTTCCTGTCATTGTGGGAATAGGCTATGAAATAATCAGGCTTGCGGGAAGATATGACAACAAATTCACAAGAATTATATCTGCCCCCGGTCTTTGGCTTCAGAGGCTTACAACAAGAGAGCCGGACCTCGATGTTCTAGAGGTTGCAATTGCCGCTTTAAAACCGTGTATACCTAAGGATTCTGTTGACGACAGATGGTAAAATTTAATAAGCTTTTTCAAAACGCTAAATCAAGGCTTGTCAAGAATGGGGTAGAAAACGCTTATTTCGATGCTAAAGAGCTTTTCTCTCACGTTTTCGGCAAAGAGCCTGTGTATTTCGATATGAACGCCTTTGCAGATGAAGAAAAGCAAAATGCTTTTGAGTCGCTTATAAATAGAAGAATCGGCGGAGAGCCGCTTCAGTACATTTTAGGAGAGTGGGAGTTTTATTCGCTTCCGATAAAGGTAGGAAAGGGCGTTTTGATTCCCCGTCAGGACACCGAAACGCTGGTTGATACGGCAATAAGGCTTTATAAAAATAAGTGCGGAATAACAGCGCTTGACCTTTGCTCGGGAAGCGGTTGTATTGGTCTTGCCCTTGAAAAAAATCTTGATATTAAAAAGCTGATTTTGGTTGAAAAATCTAAAGATGCAGTTGAATATCTCAAAGAGAATGTTAAGCTAAATAATTCTAAGGCTGAGATTATTAAGGGAGATGTTTTATCGGAGGATATTGTAAGCCGTTTGCCTATGGCTGATTTATTAGTATCAAATCCGCCGTATCTTAATGATGATGATATGAAAAATCTTCAAACAGAGGTTGAGTTCGAGCCTAGTGATGCACTTTTCGGCGGTGAGGACGGGCTTGATTTTTACCGTGATATAGCAAGTCTTTATAAGGATAAGCTAAACGCAGGAGGATGTCTGTTGTTTGAGATAGGAATTAGTCAGGGAAAAGAAGTATCACGGATTTTAACAGACAACGGTTATAAAAATGTCAGAGTTATAAAGGATTTATGCAATGCTGACAGAGTGATTATAGGGGAGAAAACCAATGATTCAACTTGAACTGGTCAGAGAGTTTTTATCAGCTGAATTTTATAATTTTATATTTTACATCATCATTTTGAGTTTTATAACACTTATCTTTTTCGGCGTAGATAAATATAGGTCGATTACTCGAAAATGGCGAATTCCAGAGGCAGTATTGCTGTCACTGACAGTTATAGGCGGAGCCTTCGGCGCGATAATCGGAATGATTCTCTTTCGCCATAAGATAAGAAAGCCTATGTTTTTTGTGATAGTTCCGCTGGCGGTTGTACTTTATATAGCACTGTTAATATATGTAGCTACTACTCCTTACGGAGCTACATAAAGTCCAAACTATCGGACAGTTAGATTGTTAAAATAAAGCATATCAAAATATATTTTGGGAGGCGTTTTAAAATGGCAGGTAAAAAGAATGAAGTAAAAAAAAGCGTGGTAGTTCCTAAGAACAACGAGGAGAAAAAGAAAGCGCTTGAAACAGCTATCGCACAGATAGAAAAGCAATACGGTGCAGGGGCAGTTATGAAGTTGGGACAACACTCAACGCTTAATGTTGAGGCTATTCCGACAGGCTCAATGACACTTGATATGGCACTTGGCATAGGCGGAGTACCTCGTGGAAGAATCGTAGAGGTTTACGGTCCTGAAAGCTCGGGAAAGACAACCGTTGCACTTCACATTGCCGCAGAGGCTCAGAAGCTTGGCGGAGAGGTTGCGTTTGTCGATGTAGAGCACGCTCTTGATCCTATTTATGCTCAGAAGCTGGGAGTTGACATTGATAATATGCTTGTTTCACAGCCGGATAGCGGTGAGCAGGCTCTGGAAATTGCAGAGGCTTTGGTGCGTTCAGGTGCTATCGACTGTATAGTTCTCGATTCGGTTGCTGCTATGGTTACAAAGGCTGAAATTGACGGCGAAATGGGTGATACCCATGTAGGTCAGTTAGCAAGGCTTATGTCACAGGCAATGAGAAAGCTCACCTCTGTTATTGCAAAATCTAATTGCGTTGCAATTTTCATCAATCAGGTTCGTGAAAAGATAGGCGTTATTTACGGAAATCCTGAAACTACCCCGGGAGGAAGAGCACTTAAGTTCTATTCATCTGTAAGAATTGAGGTTCGCCGTGCCGAGCAGATCAAAAACGGTGCTGAGGTTATCGGAAACAGAACAAAGTGCAAGGTTGTTAAGAATAAGGTTGCACCTCCGTTTAAAGAGTGCGAGTTTGATATTATGTATGGTCAGGGAATTTCCCGCGTCGGCGAAATTCTTGATGTTGCTGTTGATCTTGGAATCGTCAAGAAAGGCGGAGCATGGTTCAGCTATAACGATGTTAAGCTGGGACAGGGCAGAGATAATTCAAAGGAGTTCTTGCTGTCTAACCCTGAGATTATGAATGAAATTGAGGAAAAAATCAAAGAGAACGAAGAGTCCATTGTTATGGTTTCAAAGAAAAACAAGATGTCAGCAAAGGTCAAGGAGGCTGCTGAAAAAGCGGCTGAGGCAGTTGAACAGGCAAAGTCGGAATCAAACAGTGTTGTCGTTGATCCGGATGATGATTTTGAGGAGTTTGCACCTGTTAATGTTGACTAATACAATCGTGAAAGGGTTTTACCTATGAAGATAACCTGCCTTGAAAAGTATAAGGGGAAAACTTATCAGGTCGATTTTGACAACGATGAAACGTATTTCTGGCATTTTGATATAATCTGCGACTTTCATCTTAAAGAGGATATGGAAATTCCACCTAGCGCCGTTGATGAAATCATTTTCGCCAATGATTTCAGAAAGGCAAAGGAGAGAGCGTTATATCTACTTGATTACAGGGATTATTCCTATACAGAGCTTTTTGAAAAGCTAGAGAAAAACTATGATGATGACATTTGCTACAAGGTAATGGAGCGAATGGTCGAGCTGGGAACGATTGACGACAGAAGATATGCAGAGCGTATGGCAAGGCATTATTGCGAGGTTAAGAAGTTTGGATATTACAGGGCTTTCAATGAAATGCGAAATAAGGGAATACCCAAGGATATTATAGAGGAAACTCTGGGAGAATATGAAGATACTGTTTATGAACGGCTTTTTGAGCTTATAAATAAAAAGTATTACCGTTATCTTGAAAGTGATAAGGGTGTAAAGAAAGTCAAGAACGCATTGGTGAGGTATGGATATTCATATGATGATGTCAATGCCGTTTTAAATGAGGTTTTGAATGAGCTTGACGACTGAGTCTTTATATGAGAAGCAGAACATATTTCAAAAGGATTGGTGGTTTAGTTGATTAGAGTGGGAATGGTATCACTCGGCTGTCCTAAAAATCAGGTTGATGCCGAGCGAATGCTTTACCTATTGAGAAAGGGCGGATATGAGCTTGTTTCCGATGCAGCACTTTCAGATGTTGTTATTATAAACACCTGCGGATTTATTGAGTCTGCAAAGAGTGAGGCTATTGAAACAATACTGGAGTTTTGCACCTTAAAGCAGGAGGGCAGAATAAAGGCTGTTATTGTTACAGGCTGTCTTGCTGAAAGATATAAGGATGAGGTTTTAAAGGAAATCCCTGAGATTGATGCCGTTGTCGGTATAGGCTCTAATGAGAGTATATGTGAGATAATCACCGATGTCTTAAAAGGTAAGAATATAACCTCATATGGCAGCAAGGAAAGCCTTTGTTTTGATGACAAGAGAATTATTTCAACACCGGGTAGCTTTGCGTTTATAAAGATTGCCGAGGGGTGTGACAACTGCTGTACATATTGCGCTATACCGTCTATAAGGGGAAGATTCAGAAGCAGAAGGATTGAGGATATAGTCAAGGAAGCAGAGGGAATTGCAAAACAAGGCTTTACCGAGCTTGTTGTGGTTGCACAGGATACAACACGCTACGGCGAGGATATTTACGGCGAGTCTAAGCTATCAGAGCTTCTTCATAAGCTTTGTGAAATTGAAGGTCTTAAATGGATAAGAACGCTTTATATGTATCCCGAACGGATAACTGACGAGCTTATTGATACAATAGCCGATGAAAAAAAGCTGGTTAAATATATGGATATTCCTATTCAGCATTGCAATAGTCAGCTTTTAAAGCGAATGAACAGAAAGGGGAATAAGCAAAGTCTTGTTGATTTAATTAAAAAGATAAGGACTAAAATCCCAGATATTGTTTTAAGAACTACGCTTATTACCGGCTTTCCTGGAGAAACTGAGGAGCAGTTTGAGGAGCTTTGCGAGTTTGTTGATGAAATTAAGTTTGAAAGACTTGGCTGCTTTGCCTATTCTCAGGAGGAGGGAACTGCCGCAGCAGATTTTCCTGATCAGATAGACGCGGATACAAAGAAGCATAGATGTGAGATTATTTATGATATGCAGCAAAGGATTTCCGATATGTTTAATCAGAGTCTGCTCGGAAGTGAGCTTGAGGTAGTTGTAGAGGGCTTTGACAGATATGCTGAATGCTTTTTCGGCAGAAGCTTTATGGATGCCCCGGATATTGACGGAAAGGTTTTCTTTACAAGCGGAGATAAGCTTTCACTTGGTGAATATGTTATGGTGAAAGTAAATGATATACTAGACTATGATTTGTTGGGAGAGAAGATTTAAGGAGAGGATTTACATATGAATATAGTAAGGTGCAAAAGATTTGGCGTTTCAGCACTTTTTGTTTTGCTTTTTTCATTGCTGGCAATTGTCCTTTCTCATAACAGTGCTTATGCATCAAACGGAGAACTAAAGGTTCATTACATAGATGTCGGACAGGCGGATTCTATTCTGGTTGACCTACCGAATGATGAAATAATGCTGATAGACGGTGGAAGGTATGCCAAGCAGGGTTCTGCCGGCACTGCTGCTGATTATCTGAAACAGCAGGGGATAACCAATATAGATTATATGGTGAACACTCACCCTCACACCGATCATGTTGGCGGACTTCTCAAGATAATAGAAGATGATACTTTTAATGTCAAAAATATTTATATGACCAAGGCGACAGACGGTGTTCCGAAATTCATTGCATTTACTGAGCTTCTGGATACAAGAAGAATTGAACCTATCGAAGTAATGGCAGGCAGTGTTTTGATAGACACTACTGTTGGTGATAAGAAGCTGACAGTCAAATGTATTGCTCCATTCAATCTCGTTACGGATAATACAAACAACAATTCTATTGTTCTTAAGCTTGAATACGGAGATATATCTTATCTGTTTATGGCTGACGCTGAGGAGGCAGAAGAAAAGGCAATACTATCAAGCAATGAGGATATAAAATGCGATGTTTATAAGGTAGGACATCACGGTGCTAACACAAGCTCAACTCAGGAGCTTATAGATGCTGCAAAACCTAAAGCCGTTGTTATAACAGCAGATGAATCTGAAGGTTCTACTGGCCTTCCTGCTGAGGGGGTACTGGCGAGATATCAGAAAGCAGGAGCAAAGATATACAGAACCGATTTGCTTGACACTATCGTATCTTACTCAGACGGCAAAAGCTTTTCTATGGATAAAGAGCCAAAGGCAGAGATCTATCTTCCGGCAGGAACGATAAGCATACCTGAAAATAGCTATACCTATACAGGAAGTGGTATCAAGCCTAAGGTTACGATTGATTTAGGCGGCGTTGAGCTTAAAGAGGGTGTTGATTTTTACTGTACATATCAGAATAATATAAATGTCGGAAATGCGACTTTTACCTGTATAGGAAAAGGTGATTATTACGGCACCAAAACCAAAAAATTCAAGATTGTTAAAAAGGTAATATCAAAGGCGGCACATCTTCATGTAGCCGATCAGGTATATACAGGTGCAAAGCTATATCCATCTGTTGTTATAAAGGACGGGGGTAAGAAGCTTAAACTTAATAAGGATTATACTGTTTCATACACAAAGAGTACCTTTATAGGCGAGGGAATTGTAACTGTTAATGGCATGGGAAATTACTCAGGCTCTGAAAAGATTTATTTTACAATAAAGCCGAAAAAAACAAGTATTGTTTTAAAAAAATCACTGTCTGACGGAAAGCTTATGCTTCAGTGGGGCAATATAAGCTCTGTCGATGGTTATCAGATATTTTATTCAGAGAATAAAACTGATTTCAAGAAGTTTAAAACCGTCAAGGGCGGAAATGTTACATCTTTAAAGAAGAAGCTGACTGTAGGCAAGAAATATTATTTCTATATCCGTTCATATAAAGTAGTTGACGGGAAAAAGGTCTTTTCCGGTAACAGTGCAATTTTCGCAATGAAACACAAAACAGATATAAACAATTGCAAGATAAGCAAGATAAAGAAAAAACTAAAATACAACGGAAAGGCGAGAACTCAGAAGATTGTTGTAAAACTCGGCAAGACAAAGCTTATTGAGGGAAAAGATTATAAGTTGAAATATAAGAACAACACTCAGCGTGGTACTGCCACTATCAAGATAAAGGGCAAGGGCTGGTATAATTCTTATATTAAAAAGACATTTAGGATAGTTTAACGAAAAATCGCTCAAAATATAAGTTGGGGATTTCCCTTTAAAAGCAAAGAAAGGAATTATTATTTATGAATCTTCCAAACAAACTAACCGTTTTAAGAGTGGCATTGATACCGTTTTTTGTTGCGGCAATGCTATTATCAGGTAAGATTATCAAAGCAGGAATCGACATATTCATTATCATAGCACTAATCATTTTTGTTGGTGCATCGATCACCGACTGGTTTGACGGGAAAATCGCAAGAAAACGGGGTCTTATTACGACCTTCGGAAAGTTCTTAGATCCACTGGCTGACAAGATTTTAGTAGTAACGGCACTTATCTGCTTTCTGGCAAGAAATCCTATGTGGATTGATTCTGTTGCTGTAATACTGATCCTTGCCCGTGAATTTATGGTTTCGGGTGTAAGACTTGTTGTCGCTAACGAGGGCGTTGTAGTTCCGGCAGGAATATGGGGAAAGCTGAAAACTGCTTTTACTATGATTGCGATTGTTGTTATTTTGTTTTTAGAGGGCTTGGGTGTTCACAACATCTGGGTAAACGAAATTCTTATCTGGATAGCGGCACTTCTTACTGTTATATCGGGAATTCAATACCTTGCTGCATATTGGAAGTATATAGATTCGAGTAAATAACAGTGTTTCGTATTATTTTCCTGATTTTGAAATTTTGCGGTTGACAAATTAAAAAGTTTGGAATATAATATTCTAAAAGGCGTAACAGTCAGAGTAGCTATAATGAAGCTTTACAGAGAGTGTGCGGTTGGTGAAAGCACATAAAGCGGTTTATGGTGAAGTGCGGCTGCCAGCTCGGGCGGGGAAATTTAAGCGGTATATCGCTTAGAGAAGTATCTGTCTGCGTAACCTGCGTTAAAGGCTTGAGTTATAAATCGGAGTGGAACCGTAGTTTGATTAAACTGCCTCCTTAGCAATTATTTGCTTTGGAGGCTTTATTTTTTAGACATAAGAATTAAATCAGAAAAAGTATGAAAGGTGTATATTATGTTTGAGAAGATCAAAGAGGACATTAGAATGGTAAAAGAAAAAGACCCTGCTGCCAGAACAAGTCTTGAGATTTTGCTGGCATATTCAGGACTTCATGCGGTTATTTTTCACAGAATTGCACATTGGTTTTATCTTAAAAAATTTTATCTGATAGCAAGATTGATCTCACAGTTTTCAAGGTTTATGACCGGAATAGAAATTCATCCGGGAGCAAAAATAGGAAAGGGACTTCTTATTGACCACGGAAGCGGAGTTGTCATAGGCGAGACTGCCGAAATCGGGGATAACTGCCTGATATATCAGGGTGTTACGCTCGGCGGAACAGGAAAAGAGCACGGCAAGCGTCACCCGACCTTGGGAAACAATGTTATGGTAGGCTCAGGAGCAAGGGTCTTAGGGCCGTTCAAGGTTGGCGACAATGCAAAGATTGCGGCAAATGCAGTTGTTCTTGAGGAGGTTCCCGAAAACTCGACGGCAGTTGGCGTTCCTGCAAGAATAGTAAAGATAGAGGGGAAGAAGGTAACCAATCAGGATTTAGATCAGGTTCATATTCCTGACCCTGTATCTCAGGAGCTTTGCAGACAGCTTGTCAAAATAGAGGAGCTTCAAAAAGAAATTGAAAAGCTGAAGGCTGAAAAGAAAAAATTATCAAACGGAAATTAGATGTTATCTTTTGAATAGGAATGAGCATATGAAAATATATAACACATTAACAAGAAAAAAGGAAGAGTTTAAACCTATAAACGAGGGCAAAGCAGGCATTTATGTCTGCGGTCCTACTGTTTATAACTATATTCATATAGGAAACGCACGCCCTATATGTGTGTTTGATGTATTGAGGAGATTTTTAAAATACATTGGATATGAGGTCAAGTTTGTTCAGAACTTTACCGATGTAGACGACAAGATCATCAAAAGGGCAAACGAGGAGGGTGTTTCCGCCAGTGAGGTGTCAGAAAAGTATATCAAAGAATATTTAACCGATCTTCGTGGGCTTAACGCACTTGAGGCTGATATAACCCCTAAGGTAACCGAAAGTATGGACATAATAATCGACCTTATAAAAACCCTTGTGGAAAAGGGCTATGCTTATGAGGCTGAAGGAGATGTATATTTCAGAACGAGAAAGTTCAAAGGCTATGGAAAGCTGATAAACCAGTCGATAGACGACCTTATGTCGGGAGCGAGAATTGACGTAAACGATATTAAGGAGGATCCCCTTGACTTTGCTTTGTGGAAAGCGGCAAAGGAGGGCGAGCCTTTCTGGGAATCTCCTTGGGGAAATGGCAGACCGGGCTGGCATATTGAATGTTCAGCAATGAGCAAGCATTATATAGGCGAAACTATTGACATTCACGGAGGCGGAGTGGATCTTATTTTCCCTCACCACGAGAATGAGATTGCCCAGTCAGAGGCGGCAACAGGCGAGCCTTTAGCACACTATTGGATGCACAACGGTCATATCAATATAGACAATAAGAAGATGTCAAAATCGGCTGGAAACTTTTTCACAACTAGAGATGTCGCAGAAAAATACGGCTATGAGGCGATAAGATATCTTATGATACAGGCACATTACAGATCGCCTATTAACTATTCTATCGAGCTGTTAGAGGCTTGTAAGGCATCTTTGGAGCGTTTATATAATTGTAGAAACAGCATTGACAGAGCGGTTGATATGGCTGATGACGGAGCTTTAAGCGATGATGTCAAGACATTTCTTGATAACAGAAAGTCTCAGTTTGTTGACGCTCTTTCGGACGACTTGAATACTGCTGATGCACTTTCTGCTGTGTTCGAGCTTGTGCGTGATATCAATACTCTTGTCGCAAGCGGAAAAGCCACAAAGGGCGATATTCAAGCTTGTGAAGATATTTTTGACGAGCTGACTGGAGTTTTGGGGATATGCTATAACAGAGAAGAAGATACAATACCGGAGGAGATTTTAGAGCTTGCTTCACAAAGACAGGAAGCAAGAAGGGCGAGGGATTTTGCCACTGCAGACGCATTGAGGGACAAAATTTGCGAGCTAGGATATATTATTGAAGAAACTAGACAAGGAACAACGATTAAGAAGAAGTAACCGGTGAGCCGTTGGTGGCGCTCTGCCTTTGGAAGTTAGTAAAATGCATTAGTTCGATAAACGGCAGGTTGGATTTCGATTAGGATTAAAACGACATTAAAGACTTGGAAAGATAATAAAGGAACGGTGATAAAATGGCATATCAGGGCGGTAAAAAAGTAAATCCTATGCATAGTCCTGCATTTATAAAGTATTTTAAGTTTTCGCTGATAGCAATAGTTTTTCTTGTTTCACTGCTGATATTTTTATCATTCAACAAAAGCGATGACAACAAGTATGAGAATGTGAAATTCGTTCAGTATGAGGACTATTCGGATGACGCAGATGTTGTGGTTTATGAAACAACTCTGGGGACATTCAAGGCGGTGCTGTTTGAAAACGAGGCTCCTGATTATGTTAAGTATTATAAAAAGTTGGTTGAGAGCGGATATTATAATGATACATATGTGTTCGGCGTTGTCACCGAAAACGAGGGTGATAATAAGGGAAATCATCTTTATTTCACTGCCGGAGCCAAGTCGGCAAACGGAGATACGACAGACGATACAAACACCCAGACTATTGATGCGGAAATAAGTCCGAATATGTGGGCTTTCAAGGGTTCGCTGGGTTCATTTGTCGGAACTGACGGCTTGCTTTTCTGGAAGAGAAATGTCGCAGGAAGCAGCGTTATGTTCTTTGGAAACTCTGTTACCACTGATGAAAAGAGAGAGCAGGTTAGGGATAATGACAATATCGACTCTTCGCTAAAGAAAGTTTATGACGAGCTGGCGGACAAATTTTGCCAATACGGCGGCGTTCCGGAGGCATCTCAGCAATATACCATTTTCGGTCAGGTTTGCGACGGCTGGGAGACTTATAATAAAATTCTCAGTGTCGAGGTAAGAGATGTTGATGATGACAATTATCAACCAATAGATGATATAAAATTCACAAAGGTTTACCTTACAAGCTGGGGCGAGATAAAGCGTGACGCTGAGGGGTCTGTTGATCCGAGTTTGAAAGATGACAGTCAGGAATAACTTCCATATGATACGCTGATGGAGAAAACAACTAGAATATCGAGAAAATATAAGCGTACATAATATGTATATTTAGTAAATCCAAACACTTGACTTTATTATAAAAATCGTTTATAATACTATATTGTAATATTATTGCTGATGTTTTGTCAGCAGATGCCATTTAAAGCTTATGATATTGTTCGTTTTTATGATGGACAAGTTAGGTTTTGATTGGTTTGATAAAATAATACTTATTGATAAATGGGAGGCAAAGTAATGTCTAAATCAAGAAAAATTGCAGCTTTTTCGGTTGCGGCAATAATGACTTTATCTATGGCTGGTTGTTCAAATATGGGCAAGATAATGACTGTTGACGGTGAAGATGTAAACGCAGGAATTTATATCAACTATATGTTGTCTGAATATCTCAATCAGACAAATGCGTTTAGCTCTTCAACTGCGGCTGACTATCTTAATCAGGAGGTTGAAAACGAGGACGGAGATAAAGTTAAGTTGAAGGACTATTTACCTGACTATGCTTATGACGAGGTTTTAGACCTTGTCGCAGCAGGCAAGATGTTTGACAAGCTAGGACTTAAGCTTACTGACGAGGACAATCAGGAGATAGAGAGTTATGTAAGTAACTATATTGACAATTTAACTGAGGATTACTTAAAAGAGCAGGGTATATCAAGAGAATCTGTAACTAAATATTTCACAGCTGAAATTCAAAAGGAGCGTATCTTCTATTATTATTATGGAATAGACGGAGAAAATGCTGTTAAAAACAAGGATATAAAGAACTATCTCAGCGAGAATTATATCAGATATAAGCAGATAGCTATTCCAAGAACGACTGCTGCTACAACTACTGTCGCAACATCATCTGAAGATGAAACACAGGCAACCCTCTCGGCAGAGGAACAGACAAAAGCGTCAAAGAAAGCTGATAAGCAGGCAAGTTCGATAGCTAGTAAATATCTTGATTACGCTTGGCAAAATGAAAACTTTGATTTGGTAATTGAGAGATATGATAATGAATTCGGTGAGCCTGAAACTGAGGCAACAACGGCGCCGATTGAAGACGAAGATGTAGCCGAGGACGAGACAGGTGAAGACAAAGAGGCAACTGAAACAACTACCTCAGAGTTAGACGAGCCTAAGGAGGTTAATGTTCACTTCTATGACCAGAACGGTCAAGAGTATGCCGAGGGTTCACCTCAGGAAACTCAGAAAATCAAAAGCGGTGAAAAGGCAGTAAGACCTGATGATCCAGAGGTTGAATATTATCTGTTTGACAACTGGTATACAGATACTAACTATACAAGCGTATTTGATTTTGAACAGCCAATCACTAACGAAGATACAAATGTGTTTGCACATTTCAGAACAAATGAAATAATGACAAGTCTTATTGATGAAGAGTCGGCAAGTGAGATGGATTTATTCATTAGGGATGAAATGAAGATTGACGAGCCTATTATTTATAAAGATGATAATTACTATTATGTAATTGTTAAGTATGATCCTGCAAGAAGAAACGATTATAAGGTGAATGGCGCTAACTATGAAAACATCATCACTGAGATGAAGTATGACGATTTTGAGGAGATTTTTGACTCATTTAAGGCAGACTTAAAGGTCAAGAAAAATGAGAAGGCATTCAAAAAGTACACTCCGTCTAAGATCGAACAAATCCACAACGATTATTTAGGACTGTAAAATCAATAGAATAATAAAAATAAAGACTATCTGAAATATTTCAAATAGTCTTTATTTATGTCTAATTTTAAATTGATCTTATTTTGGAACAACAAGGTTCCGTGACACACGCACGAAATCTATGATTTTGTTGGCAGGTTCTTATTTATGGTATTTGCCGCCGCTTGAGATTTGGAACGTTCTGTATATCTGCTCTAACAAAAGTACCCTTGCAAGCTGATGGGGAAATGTCATTCTGGACATTGACAGCTTCAAATGTGATTTTGATTTTATTTTCTCTGAAAGCCCGAAGCTAGAGCCGATAATGAAGTTTATTGTGCTGTTTCCGCTTACAACCGCATCGCTTATCATTGCTGACAGCTCGCCGCTTGAAAGAAGTTTGCCCTCGATACATAAGGCTATGTTGAGAGATGATTTTTTGTTTATCTGTTCTTCTATTAGCTTAGCCTCGTTTGAAAGGGCGTTTTGTATTTCTTTTTCACTCGGATTGTCGGAGAGCCTGCTTTCGGGTAGCTCAATGATATTTAGCCTGCAAAAGCCCGACAGTCGTTTTGCATATTCTTTAGATGCATCACGCAGATAGCTTTCCTTTAGCTTGCCTATGGCTATGATATTTACATTCATCATAGAGTAACAACCTCTCCCTCGTTAAAAACAGGTGCAACCTTTAGTAGATAATCTATGCCGTCTTTAAATGCAGAAAGTCGGTTTGATATGGTTTCTCTTGCCTTTACGGGGGTGTTGTTCTCCTGACTTAAATGCCCTATGATAACCCGCGTCGTTCCGGTGCTGATAAGTCGCTCAATCTCAGCAGCACTATCATCGTTTGAGAGGTGACCTTTGTTTGATGCTATACGCTGTTTAAGCGGATATGGATATTTGCCGTTTTCAAGCATAAGCTTGTCATAGTTTGATTCAAAAAGGATAAGATCAGAGCCACTTAGGTTTTTATGTACATTGTCAGTCACCACGCCTAAGTCGGTGCAAACGGTTATTGTTTTGTAATCGGGGGTAATGATTCTGTATCCGTTGCTCTGTCTTGTGTCGTGAGGGGTTGAAAAGGCGAAAATCTTAAAGCCGGCTATCTCCATAGGCTTGCCGTCAATGTCGATAGCCTCAGCTATTGAGTTCGGTGAAATATGATCTTCCGACAATAGGTGATCAAGATTCTTATCCCCGGCGAAAACAGGTGTGTGAAAGTTCTTTGTAAAAACCTTTAGCCCCTTTATGTGGTCAGAATGCTCGTGGGTTATAAAAATTCCCTGAACTGCTGTTGGACTCAGTCCGTTATCAACAAGCGCTTGAGTAAGCATTTTGCAGCTCACTCCTGAGTCTATCAAAATTCCGCACCTTTCGTTTCCTATATATGTTGCATTGCCCTTGCTCGACGAGAACAGGGGATAAATCCTTGCCATTTAAAATCTCCTTTCGAGTTGTCTTAATATAAATAAAAAGGCGACTTTAATCTGTCGCCTAGATTTTCATAAATTAGCTTGTCATAACAATAGGTTCGGGATAATAAACACGCTTAATGTCGGCACCTAACGCTCTTAACTTATCGTCTATCGCTTCATAGCCTCGCTCGATATGATGAATGTCGTCAATCTCTGTAACACCCTCAGCAGCAAGTCCAGCGATAACGAGCGCTGCACCTGCTCTTAAGTCTGTTGCCTTGACAGGAGCACCGGTTAACTTTCCTACTCCCTGAATAACAGCGACAGTTCCGTCAACCGAAATATCAGCACCCATTCTTCTAAGTTCAGCTACATATCTGAAACGGTTATCAAAAATATCATCTGTTACAATGCTTGTTCCGTAAGCCAAAGTCAGCAGGGTTGAAAACTGAGGCTGCATATCCGTCGGGAAGCCGGGATGAGGCATTGTTTTAAGGCTCGTTTTCATAATAGGGCCGTCAACAGATACTCGAATGCTTTCGTCAAATTCCTCAACAGTAACGCCAACCTTGCGTAGCTTTGCAGTAATTGATTCCAGATGCTTTGGAATAACGTTTTTTATAAGAACATTTCCCCTTGTTGCAGCAGCTGCAACCATATATGTTCCGGCTTCAATCTGGTCAGGGATAATAGCGTAGGTGATTCCCTTAAGATAATCTACGCCACGGATTTTTATAACATCTGTTCCCGCACCTCTTATATCTGCACCCATTGAGTTGAGAAAGTTTGCAAGGTCAACGATATGAGGCTCTTTAGCGGCGTTTTCTATAATTGTAAGTCCCTTTGTCTTGACAGCGGCAAAGATAGCATTTATCGTAGCACCGACTGTTATAAAATCAAAATAAATCTGATTGCCGATTAGTGTATCACACTTCAGATGAACTGTTCCGCTTTCAATTGCGTATTCAGCACCGAGAGAGGCAAAAGCCTTAAGATGCTGGTCAATTGGTCTGTCGCCTAAATCACATCCGCCGGGAAGCGGCACATATGCTTCGTGAAATCTGCCAAGTAGTGTTCCGAGAAAATAGCTAGACGCTCTCATAGAACGAGCTAGTTGATAGGGAACAACAGGACTTGTCATTCTTGTTGTATCAAATTCAACAGTATTTTTGCCGATTATTTTAACATCTGCACCCATTTCTTTAAGTATCTTGATGCAGATAGATATATCACTTATTTCAGGGACGTTTTCCAGTACACAGGGTTCGTCGCAGAGAATAGTTGCAGCAACTAATGCGACAGCAGCATTTTTAGCACCGCTTACAACGATTTCGCCGTGAAGCGGAGTGCCGCCCTTAATCACATACTTATCCAAATTTACTCGCTCCTTATGTTCTATTTGCAAGCGTTTTCTATCTGTCTATACCCTTGCCATAACACATCTTTTTAATTATACCAGTTTTAATAATAAAAATCAATCAAAATATTGTATTTTATTCTATGTTTCAAAAATATTAACAAAATTTTAGTCAAGATAAAGTGAAATTGTATAGTCAAACCTTACAGTTATGGAATTATTTCTCATAAGATACTAAATAACACCACTTCACTAAAACGAATAACAATATGTAGTAATTATAATAAATATTGTCTACTGTATTTTAGCATATTTTTATGAGAAAATCAAGCATTTTAGAAATTTGTATAAATATAAACTTTTTATGCTTTTATTCATTGACTAGTGATAAATTAAAGTGTATTATATTTTTGAAAGGATAGTCTTTATAACTTGTGAAACGGAGAATGATATGAAAGCAAATAGAATTTTCACTTCAAATATATTCTGGATAATATTGTTTTTCTTATTAGCTATTATGTCTATTACCCTGATTTTTATTATGCGGTCATCTGACGCCAAAGAAAAGACTGCTGATATCTATTCGGATAATAAGCTAGTAAGAACTGTGAGCCTTGAAAAAGATGATGAATTTACTATAAAAAACGGAAAGAATTATAACATTGTTCGTATTAGAAATGGAAAAATATCCGTTTGTGAAGCCGACTGCAAAAATCAGATTTGCGTTAATCAGGGGGAAATTGACAACAGCTTGTTCCCGATAGTTTGTGTTCCGAATGGGTTGGTTATAAGAGTTGACAGTAATAATCAAAGCGATATTGACGCGGCAGTCTGAGGTGATTTGAATGACAGTTAAAAAGTCTAAACAAAAGCATGATAAGATAAATCTTAAAAAATACACTGCTATGGCAATACTGACCGCAGTTTCGCTTATACTTTTTACAGTTGAGGCGGCACTTCCTCCGATACCCATTCAGGGGGTAAAGCTAGGTTTTTCAAATGTGGTAACCCTTGTCGCTATGGTTTTGTTAGGAAAACGTGAGGCTTTTGTAATTCTTGCTATGAGAATTATACTCGCAAGTGTTTTTTCAGGAAGTATATTGAGCTTTGGCTTCAGCATTGTGGGAGGAATACTGGCGTTTACGATTATGGCTTTAACAATTGATGTGTTCGGGGAAAAGAAAATATGGATAACATCAGTTCTGGGGGCAATCTTCCACAACGCAGGTCAACTTTTGGTAGCAATATTTGCAATGGGAACACCAAGAATCGCTATATATGCCCCTGTTTTGCTTTTGGCGGCTATTGTAACCGGCTCAATAATCGGTGTGGTGACAACCGGAATTTTAAAGGTGATAAAAAGTACAATTGACAATTGACTGGCGGCTTAACAATGGACAATGGATAATTGATAATTGACAATGGATAATTACAAGAGTTAGAACAGCGTTCGAAATTTTTTCGAACGCTGTTCTCTTGCTTCTTGCCTCTTACCTCTAACCTCTTTTTTCAAAAATATTTTGAAAAATACTTGACACCCTCCTCAAAATATGTTATATTATAGATACCAAGTTTAAGGAGGAACTACTATGTACAACGCAAATCACCCAGTATTTGTAAACGGGGGGGGGGGCATTTTGCCAAACCTTTATTTGCTGTGTACAGAATAGTTCTCTGGATTTAAATATTGTAAATAGGGCGTAGTATGCTTAGGCGTACTGCGCCTTTTTGTG
>CANQJW010000028.1 GCA_947624345.1 uncultured Clostridia bacterium
GTGGCAGACGCATACTATTCACGAAGTCAGAAAAGTTTTTTTATGGGCGGTCCGATTCCGTATGGCTTTAAAAAAGTACCAACAATTATTGACGGTGTTCATACATCAATGTTTGAGCAAATTGATGAAGAGACTTCACAAATCAAGCTTATATATGAGATGTATTCTAAGCCATTTGTTTCGTTCGGCAATATCCTTGACGAAATGAATAAACTTGGTCTAAAAAAACGAGGAAAGCACTGGGAACGTCCGAGAATAAGGGATATTCTTATTAACCCAATTTATGTGAAAGCAGACCTTGACGTGTACAACTTCTTTATAGAAAATGGAGTTGATATTGTAAACCCACCTACAGATTTTATCGGGGTAAACGGCTGTTACAACTATAAGGCACAAGATGCAGAGCGTAAAAAAAGTACGGTACTGGAGGGCAGCCACATTGTACTTGCTCCGCACAAAGGTATTATTGATTCAGACTTATGGTTAAAATGCCGTGAAAAATGTATGGGACAAAAGCAAATAAGACCTATTCATAAAGCAAAAAACACTTGGTTAGCAGGAAAAATCAAATGTGGTGAGTGCGGTTATGCTCTTGTGGCAAAACAGTTTAATAAACGCAAAGACCGATATTTACTGTGTTCCCATAAAATCAACGCAAAGGCTTGCAAAGGTGCTGGTACGATCTATACAAACGAAATGGAAAAGCTTATTTACAATGAAATGATGAAAAAACTTGCTCAGTTTGAAACGCTTTCAAAATCAGAGAAGAATGTTCCTAACACTGAACTTACGGAATTAAACATAAAAAAAGCTGAAATTGATAACGAAATCAATTCCCTGCTTGAGCGTGTGCAAAATTCTGATAATGTGCTTTTTCGATACATTAATGAACGAATTACTGAGCTCGACCGTCAAAAGTGCGAAATTGAAGAACGTATCAAAGAAAAACAACAGATAAAAGAAATTCCCGCACAGGAAATTAATAATCATCTGACAGCTTGGGACGAACTGACCTTCGAGGACAAGCGTCAGGTTACTGACACGCTGATTAAGGTGATTTACGCTACATCGGATAAGGTTACTATCCAATGGAAATTATAGAATTTGAATCTAAACAAATTTAGGAATTTATTTCCTTTTGTATGTTAAGGCGAGGGCCTAAGAATGGTTCAGGACGGTTTAGATGCTAAAAACTTCTACGCATTTAATCCGAGCTTTGACAAATAGTTGATAAATGAGAAAACATAAATAAAAAGAACTGCCGTCCATACGGGCGGCAGTTTTACATAAATGTGAGTTATGTGTTCTTATACTTGTCAAGTTCAATGATAATTCGATATATTTGTTCCTGCTCAGTACTTGACTTCGTGGAAAGAAACTCATAGCAATCTAATGGAATGTTTCTTCCTCCCTCATCTACTTGGCAACCTCCAATCTTTTCAAACAACTTCTCAAGTGTAATTCCGAGAGCGAAGGCTATTTTCTCAATAGTTTCCAGTGTGGCATTCTTTTCGCCTCGCTCGACTTGACCAATATAGGTTGGATGACACCCGGAAAGCTCGGCAAGTTTTTCTTGACTCAGTCCCTCATGAGTTCGGTAATTTCTAATCCGTTGTCCAACGACCTTTGTAATATCACTCATATCAATAAATCCCCTTCTATTATATAGTCTATGAATATTGACTCGAATTATCTATAGACTATTGATATTGATTTAGAGATATAATATACTATAAGCACCAAGGATAAAAATTTTAGTGCTTATAGTATCGAACAAGGAAGAGAGATGTACGAAAAAAATCAGACCTGTTGCTTTTCAGGGCACAGAGCAATTTCAAAAGAGGAACTTCCCTATCATTATGAAAACTTAATTTTTATATCTCCGCTTGTAGTAACGGCAGAAAACAGAGTTTCACCTTCTTTTTCAGATGAGGGAACCGAAATTTCTCCGCTTAGGCTTTCCACTTCAAACACGTTGTTCTGATCGCCTCTTATAGTTCCCCGAATATCTCCGCTTGAGGTTTCTATCTCAAATCTCGGAGATTCTGCCTTAGATAATTTAACATCACCGCTAGTTGAATTTATCTTTGTATCATTTGAAACAATCTTTGAAAGCTCTGTATCTCCGCTTAAAGTGTTGATAACAAGCTCATCGCTTACAAAGAAATCATTTAAGCGTATATATCCGCTTGATGATTCTAAATCTAAATAATTTGGTTGTATATCATAAGCACTAACATCTCCGCTTGAAGTTTTAACATAAATATTTTTGCCCTTAATCTCCGATAAATCAATATCCCCGCTGGAGGTTGCTATTTTTATGTTTTTCCAATCTTCTTCCGGAATTTCAACCGTTAAAGGGGTTTCCATTACACCGAAATTCACATCGATCATCTGATACCACTTTCGGTTGTCCTTTTCTGCTATTACTATGTTTTTACCTGTATCAGCATTTACTATATCGTATGTTAGTTCTTCGCTTTCATAGTAAGTTACCATTATATTATTATCTTCTGACTTTTTAAGTATAACATCATTAGCTGAAGTTTCAATAGTCAGGTTCACCGCCTTATCCCTTGATACTTGACACTCCTTTTTTACTCTTTCAGGATCAGTGTTGAGAGAAGTTAGATCAAACCTGTTTATTGCAAGCATTATAGTACAAATCAAAATGCCCGAGATAATGAAAATCCCTGCTAATGAAAACCATGTTTTATAATGTTTGAACATACAAAATCACCTCTTTCGTTATATCTTTACAACGGATTTCTTTTTGAAAAATGCTCGCTTAAATTTGCGACCTAAGAAACAATTGAACTTAAAAATCAGCTTAGTTAATATGACTGTTCCATAAGCCGAGAAAACTCCAAGCCCGAACAAAATAAGCCCTGCTCCTATTATAAATATTCCTGTATATATGTTTGAATACATTATAATCGGTGAACCGATAACCGCCACAGCTCCGCCTAATAAAAACGCAACTACAACCGAAAACAGTGCTATGATTATTGACGCCACTGTCGCATATATGGCGATCACAACTGCAAACAGTGCCAAAAGTATTGACAGCCATATCGGGGAACCCAGAATAATAAGAATAATAACAAAAATTTTATTTCCGATTTTACGCTTTCCCTTTATCTGTTTTGCTGGCGGCGACTGTGACTGAATATCATCAACTATTTCATCAATATCCCCTAAAGAGGCAACCGCTTCCTCCTCTAACTCGCCGTCCTCAACACGGTCGTCAATCATTTCGGAATAATAGTTCAATGACTTTTTTATCTCGCTGTCCTCAAGCCCTGCAAGTTTGCTGTAAAGCAGCTTTAAAAATTCAGATTTATTCATTTTCATTCCTCCTTGTTTCTGTAACAATATAATTGTGGATATTCATAACCTCATCCCAACCGTCGAGAAACTCCTCTATTTTCTTTTTGCCCAAATCGGTTATTTTATAGTATTTTCTCAGCCTTCCGTTATGCTCCACCGAATAAACGCTCAGATAATTTCCTGATTCCAAACGCCTTAAAATCGGATACAAGGTCGATTCGGATATTTTTATAAAGGGGCTTGTATCCTTTATGATCCTGTATCCATATGAATCTTCTTTGTATAGCGCTGTAAGAACGCATACTTCTAATAGTCCATGCTTTAGCTGTGCATCCATCTGAACACCTCCTTATGTATAATACTATACCATACATAGTATAGCCTGTCAAGAGGTATTTTAAAATTTTTTTATTTCTTTATTTCATTATAATATAAAAATAGCCGTACACTTTCTTTTTGAAAATGTACAGCTTTTTGCGTTTTTTATGTTGATAAACTAAAACTATAAACTTGCTCCTGGAGATGTATAATGTTATACTGTTGATATATACTGCTATAATATAAATATAGTATTTTCGATTAGTACATTGTTTGGTCATATAAAATAGTTACCTTTTTTGCGTGAGAATCTATAAGCCCCTCATCACGCATTTTTTTCATTTCTCTCAGCATAGCACTTCTGTCAACGCAAAGATAATCTGAGAGGTTGCTGAGCGAAAAAGGAATAACTATATTTTTCGTTCCACTCTCCTTGGAAATCATATTGAAATATGTAATAAGCTTTTTTCTAAGTGTTCTCTGGCTTAACACCTCAACTCTGCTGCTCAGCTCTTTTGACTTCTCCGATACTATCGAAAGCATATTGCGAATCAGCGTACTATGGTGACTGCAAGCATTATGGCACTGTCTCACTAAATGCTCGTAATCAACAAACATTATCTCAGTATCTGCCATACAGATTATCACGACATCTCCCTCATCGATCTGTGAAAGAAACAGCCCGCCGAAAATTCCGTTTTCTTTTATCCGCTCAAGAATAGTTCTGTTGCCGTCAAAATCAAATCTGATAATCTCGACAACCCCAGATACAACAATACCAACGCTTCCGCTTTCTATATTATTTATCGTCTCACCCTCAACATACTTTCTGTTTACCGCCTTAAAGCATTTCTTCATACGGTTTATTTCATCGTCGGTTATATTATCAAATATCTTTGTCTCTCGCATTTCAGACATTCCTTTCACCGTAATTAAATCATACTTATATATTACCACGCAATAGTTGCAAATGCAACCATTTTGTTTTTCTTTGCACAATGAAAACTTGCCCAAAGTTAGCACTGTTTTTTTGTTTATTCTCTACAATTTAAGAATAAAATGTTAATTGGGTTTTCAAGTTAAACACAACTTATATGTATTCTTTCCATAAAAAATCACTATATATTGTATTTTATCTTAAAATAGTTGCATTTGCAACTGACAGGCCATAATAAAAATCATATACTAATATCAGTCTCGTGTAAAAATGTTTGGGGTTTGTATAAACATTGAAAAGACATAATAATTAAGACAAGTATAAAAAGAGGAGATGGCAACTATGAAAGTTGTAAAAAGAGATGGCCGTGCGGTAGACTTTGACCGCAGTAAAATTATTATCGCTATTAAGAAGGCAAATGCCGAGGTTGAGGAGAATGAACGAGCAACCGACACTCAGATCGAATCAATTCTTACCTATATTGAAGGCAAGAACAGAAAGAGAATGCTTGTTGAGGATATTCAGGACATTATCGAAGAAAAGCTGATGGAGTTTGAGCTTTTTGTTCTTGCTAAGACTTATATTATCTATCGTTATCAAAGAGCGTTGGTTCGTAAGGCAAATACCACCGACGATTCAATTCTAAGCCTTATCAGGAATGAAAACAAAGAGCTGGCTGAAGAAAACTCAAATAAGAACACTATCCTTGCGTCTACTCAAAGAGATTATATAGCAGGAGAGGTTTCAAGAGACTTAACCAAAAGAGTTCTGCTTCCTGAAAAGCTGTCAAAGGCTCATCAGGAAGGCGTATTCCATTTCCACGATGCAGACTATTTTCTCCAGCCTATTTTCAACTGCTGTCTTATAAACATTGGCGATATGCTCGACAACGGCACCGTTATGAACGGAAAGCTTATCGAAAGCCCAAAGAGCTTTCAGGTTGCCTGCACTATCACCACTCAGATAATTGCCGCTGTTGCTTCAAGCCAATATGGCGGACAGTCGGTTGATTTAAAGCATCTGGGTAAATATCTTTATAATTCAAAGGTTAAGTTTGAAAAGGCTATCAAAAAAGCCTGCGGAAAAGATACACCTCAGGAAACTATAGACAAGCTTGTTGCTGAGAGGCTGCAGAGCGAGCTTAAATCAGGCGTTCAGACTATTCAGTATCAGATAAACACACTTATGACAACAAACGGTCAGTCGCCTTTTGTTACATTGTTCCTGCACCTTGAAGAGGACGACAAGTATATTGAAGAAAACGCAATGATCATTGAGGAGATCCTCCAGCAGAGACTTCAGGGCATAAAGAACGAGCAGGGCGTTTATGTTACACCTGCATTCCCTAAGCTGGTTTATGTTCTTGACGAGCATAACTGCCTAAAGGGCGGAAAATACGACTATCTTACTCAGCTTGCCGTTAAGTGTTCGGCAAAGAGAATGTATCCTGACTATATTTCGGCTAAAAAGATGCGTGAAAACTACGAGGGAAATGTGTTCTCACCTATGGGATGCCGTTCATTCCTCGCACCATGGAAGGACGAAAACGGCAACTATAAATTTGAAGGCAGATTCAATCAAGGTGTTGTATCTATCAATCTTCCTCAAATCGGAATCATTGCTAAAGGCGACGAGGAAAAGTTCTGGAAGCTTTTAGATGAGCGTCTTGAGCTTTGCTACGAGGCTCTCATGTGCAGACACAACGCTTTAATGGGAACAAAGAGCGATGTTTCCCCTATCCACTGGCAGTATGGTGCTATTGCAAGGCTTAAAAAGGGCGAGAAGATCGACAAGTATCTTATGAACGGATACTCTTCAATTTCGCTCGGATACATCGGTCTTTACGAGGTTACAAAGCTGATGACGGGAGTTTCTCAGACTGAGCCGGAAGGTCTTGATTTTGCACTCAGACTTATGAACAAATTAAGATCGGCTTGTGATAATTGGAAAGCAGACACAGGTATAGGATTTGCTCTTTACGGAACCCCTGCTGAATCACTTTGCTATCGTTTTGCAAGAATCGACAAAGAAAAATTCGGCACGATCAAAGACGTTACAGATAAGGGCTATTATACAAACTCATATCACGTTGACGTTCGTGAGCATATAGACGCTTTCGACAAGTTCAAGTTTGAAAGCCAGTTCCAGAAGATCTCTTCGGGCGGAGCTATTTCGTATGTTGAGATTCCTAATATGAGAAATAACCTCAAGGCTCTTTCGAGCGCGGTTAAATACATCTACGACAATATTCAGTACGCTGAATTCAATACAAAGAGCGACTATTGTCAGGAATGTGGATATGACGGCGAGATTATCATCAACGACGACAACGAGTGGGAGTGTCCACAATGCCACAACAAGGATCACGGTAAAATGAATGTTACAAGAAGAACCTGCGGTTATCTGGGCGAAAACTTCTGGAATGTAGGTAAAACCAAAGAAATCAAGGCAAGGGTTCTCCATCTGTAAAATATAAAGGGAAACACCAATGAATTATGCAACAATAAAAAAATATGATATTGCAAACGGGCCTGGTGTGAGGGTCTCGCTATTCGTAAGCGGCTGCTCACACCGCTGTAAGGGCTGTTTCAATCCAGAAACTTGGGATTTCAATTACGGAAAGCCTTTCACCTTTGACATTGAGAATGAAATTCTTGAAGCGATGAGGCCTGAATACATTGAAGGTTTTTCACTTCTCGGAGGCGAACCTTTCGAGGTTGAAAATCAACGCTCGCTTGTATCGCTAGTCAAAAGAATAAAGGCTGAGTTCCCTCAAAAAAGCATCTGGTGCTATTCGGGGTATCTGTTCGATCGGGATTTAACAAATTACAGCAAAGTCAATTGCGAGTGTACAAAAGAGCTTTTATCCTGCATCGACATACTGGTTGACGGCGAGTTTATCGAGGAGGAAAAGAATCTGAATATCAAGTTCAGAGGCTCGGAAAATCAGAGGATTATTGATGTTCAAAAGTCGCTCAAGGAAGGCAAGGTTTGCGTTATCAGTGATGACGACCCCAGACTTAATATGATATAAAGAATAAATCAAACAGGAGAAATTATGAAAATTGAGGAAGTAAAAATCAAAAAGCTCAACGACCGTGCGGTGATTCCGACCTACGGCTCTGACTTCTCGGCAGGCTGTGATTTATACGCAGTTACCGACGGGGACATAGAAATTGCTTCGGGCGAGACGGTTATGATTCACACCTATCTTTCTATGGAGATACCTGTCGGATATGCGGGTCTTATCTACGCGCGTTCGGGACTTGCCTCAAAGAAAGGTCTTGCCCCTGCGAACAAAGTCGGAGTTGTTGACGCTGACTACAGAGGAGAGATAATGGTGGCACTGCACAACCACTCAAACACAGTGCAGACTATTTCAGACGGTGAGAGAATTGCACAGCTTGTTATAGCTCCATTCTTGAAAGCATCATTTGTTGAAACAGACGAGCTTTCAGACACAGTAAGAGGCACGGGAGGCTTTGGCTCAACAGGGCAACGATAAGCGGCGAGCAATAAAATTTTAAACTATAAAAGAAAAGGCGGAAACTCCGCCTTTTTTATATTTAATTGTCCATTGTCAATTCTCCATTATCAATTATATCTGTTTGACACACCAAAGCTTTGGTGATAATATATTATTACCGTACTAAACTAAATAAGGAGAAAATATTTTGAAGCTCAATATAAACCCTAAATACAAAGGCATAATATATATAATCCTGTCAGCGTTTATGTTTGGTCTGATGGGAGTTTTTATAAAGCTGGCAGGCGATATCCCGTCTGTTCAAAAGAGCTTTTTCAGAAACTTTGTAGCGCTTATATTTGCACTTATAATACTTCTTCGTGATAAGAGCGCGTTTAAGATTCATAAAGGAGATATGAAGTATTTGATTTTTCGTGCGGCGTTCGGAACAGCAGGAATCCTCTGCAACTTCTATGCTGTGGACCACCTTGTATTATCGGACGCATCAATACTTAACAAGATGTCTCCGTTCTTTGCGATACTCTGCTCATACTTTATCTTAAAAGAAAAGTTTACGCCTTTTCAGGGGCTTGTAGTTCTTATAGCGTTTATCGGAAGCCTTTTTGTAATCAAGCCTTCGCTCATCAATGCCGATCTGCTCCCCTCTCTGATTGGATTATTCAGCGGATTTTCCGCAGGAGTGGCATATACGTTTGTAAGAGTTTTGGGAAACAGAGGTGTTAAAGGCCCGTTTATAGTGTTTTTCTTTTCTACTTTTTCCTGCCTTGTAACGCTGCCCTACCTTATATTCAATTTCACACATATGACTCTCAGACAGATTATATTTCTTCTCCTTTGCGGAGCGTCTGCCGCAGGCGGACAGTTCACAATAACCGCTGCGTATGTATACGCCCCTGCGAGAGAAATCTCAATTTACGACTACACGCAGATTATTTTCACTACCCTTTTCTCGTTCTTTATTTTCAACCAGATTCCCGACGCTTTGAGCTTTTTGGGGTATGCTTTGATTGTGGCTATGGCTATTGTTAATTTCCTTTATAATAACAGAAAAGCACAAGCTAAGTAATTATTCTTGCAAATACAGCACAAAAAAGACCGAAGATGATTCTTCGGTCTTTATTATAATATAAGGTCATTTTGAGCTATAGCATTTAAAATAACATTACTTATATTGATATTCCTTTTTCATAAAGTGTTTCAGGGGCAATATCTATTTCCCCATTGTTCCATACAAGAGTGCCAAATTCAACAGATACGCTTTTAAAAATATCTTTATCTTTCAAAGGCTGATAGCAGGGCATATTTAACAATGCAGAAAAATCAAATTTTTTCTTTTCTTCATTGCTAAAAGTAACAATCACTTTATAATCTTCTAATGGCTGAACCGATTTTACATTGATTAATTTTGTTTGCTCTCCTGCATAAGCTATACCATCAACGATGTACATTAATATCCCCCTCTATTTTAAAGGTTCTATTTTACCGAATTCTTCACCTCTAACGGCTTTATTCCAAGCTGAATACACTTCCTCTTCGTGAATAACAAGCCACGCATTAATTAACTTCAACTGTTTTACAGGTAAAGAACCTGCTAATAATTCACCATCAATACCGATAGACGCTTCATATTCACCATAATAAGCGTGAATGTGCGGCTTATTATGCTGAACTGTATCATTATAAAGCATTCTAATTATTATTCCCATAAATCTTGATAATTCAGGCATTTTTATTACCCCCGTATTATAACAACAATATTAACTTTCTTATTACAAATTAAGTATAACATTGCAGACCATTTTTGTCAATTTTTCAAAATGCAAAAGGCTAATTTTCAGACAAAAAAAGAGGATAGATTACCTATCCTCCAAATTAACTTTACTATTTAATTACTTACCTGAGAAATATCTGTCAAGCAAGCCCTTGAAAGCGCGTCCGTGTCGAGCCTCGTCCTTAGCCATTTCGTGAACTGTGTCGTGAACAGCATCATAGTTGAGTTCTTTAGCCTTCTTAGCAAGTGCAAGCTTACCTTCGCAAGCACCGTTCTCAGCCATATATCTCATCTCAAGGTTCTTCTTAGTAGAGTCTGTAACAACCTCGCCGAGAAGCTCTGCAAACTTAGCAGCGTGCTCAGCTTCTTCCCAAGCTGCCTTTTCGTAATAAAGACCTACCTCAGGATAACCCTCTCTGAATGCTACTCTTGCCATTGCAAGATACATTCCAACCTCTGAACACTCGCCGTTGAAATTGTCTTTAAGACCTTGTACTACCTCAGGATCCAAATCCTTAGCAATACCAACCTTGTGGTCGTCAGCCCATGTGATTTCAACTTCTTCAGCCTTGTTAAATTTTGCTCCCGGAACTCCGCACTGCGGGCAGCTTTCTGGAGGTGTGTCACCCTCGTGAACATATCCGCATACCGGACAAATCCATTTTGCCATAATTTTTTCCTCCTCAATATTTTATTTATTATTAACACATTTGTGTTATAATCTTTATCTTTGACCTAAAACTGCTTTTGCAAATTCTTCTCCCATGTCTTCGGCAGCCTTTAAATCCTCATCAGTCGGAACAAAGCAAAACTTAAAGCCCTCGCCGAATACATCATTTTTTATTCCCTTCAGCCTGCTGATAAGGTTTGGAACAGCCTCTCCGCTCCAGCCGTAAGAACCAAATACTAAAGCCTTTTTCTTACGGTTGTTGATGGCGTCAATAGTGCTGATAAGCGACCATACAGGTGCGACCGCATCGCTGTTTATAGTCGGCGAACCGATAGCAAAGGCGTCGCTTGAATTTATGATTTCTGCAAGCTCGGTTATGTCATAATCATTTATATCGTAAACCTCTGTTTCCACATTAGCGGAAACCTTAGATATTCCCTTGCTTATGGCACAAGCTGCCTTTGCGGTATTTCCGTATGCCGAACAGTAAAACACAGGAATAGCTTTCTTGTCCTTTTTAGGTTGAGAACTCCACTCTCTGTATTTTTCTAAAACACTGTCCAGCTTACCGTTCTTAGTAAGAATAGGCCCGTGGCTTGGACAAACAGTGTCAAACTCAAGACCCTCGATCTTTTTAATACCTGCTGTTACAAATGTTTTGAACGGCCCGAAAATAGCGTCGTAATAACCTTTTAATGCGATTTCATACGACTTGTCATAAACTATGAACTTATCAAACATATACGGCTCGCAATAGTGACAGCCAAACACATCGCAGGAAAACAACACCTTTTCGCTTTCACAGTATGTGAACATCGAATCAGGCCAGTGGAGAAATGCCGCAGGTATAAACTTCAGCTCAACGCCGCCCAAATCAAGAGTATCGCCGTCATTGACCGTCATATAATCGACGCTGTCACTGTTAGTGATGTTTTTCAGAAAGTTAGAGCCTGCTTTTGTGCAAACTATCTTAGCGTTACAATGCTTTAGAATGTCAGCTAATGCTCCGCTATGGTCGGGCTCACAGTGATTGAGAATTATATAGTCTATGCTTGACGGCTCGCATACCTCTTTTATATTGTTCAAATATGAATCAAAAAAGTTAGCGTGACTCACTTCAATTAACGCAGTCTTTTCTTTTCCCTTTAATATATATGAATTATACGAAGTACCATAGTCTGTTTTCATTACTACGTCAAAAATCCTCATTGCAGGATTTAAAATTCCGACTGAATATAAGTTATCTGTAATTTTAATTGCTGACATATTTTTAATTTGCTTCAAAAGAAGCATTTCCTCCTTGCTAATTTTATATTAACCAATTTCAGGTTGTTTTCTGTATATTAATATACCATATTGAATTTTTCATTTCTGTTGCAAATGCAACTTTTGAATAGTCTTGATAAAATTATAAGATTCAAAAGAAATTTGCAGAATTATTCTGTTCGGAGGGCTACTACCGGATCCTTTTTAGCCGCCATTCTCGATGGAATCAAGCCTGCTATAAGGGTAAGAAGCATACTTATTATTACAAGTATCACTCCGCCGACTATTGGCAGCATTGCAACAATATCCAGTTCAGTCAAATGCTTGATAATCATTGTAATCGGAATATCAAGAAGTACGGTTATCGCTATACCGATAATTCCTGCAACAAAGCCTACAATAAGCGTTTCTGCATTAAACACTCTGGATATATCACGCTTAGATGCTCCTATACTTCTTAGAATTCCAATCTCCTTTGTTCTCTCAAGAACAGAAATATAGGTTATAATTCCTATCATAATTGATGATACCACAAGCGATATAGTAACAAACGCTATCAGCACATATGAAATAGAATTTATGATCGTGGTGATCGAGCTCATCATAAGACCAACATAGTCTGTGTATTGAACCTTTTCGCTGTCTGTCTTTCGTGTTCTATTATAATCATCTATGACCTCTACAAGTTTCTCTTTTTCATCAAATCCCTTTGCATAGAAAAGTATTGAAGCAGGATCGTCAAGATCAGATACCCCAAGCAGGGTAAGATTGTTTTCAAAAGAATCAAGAGTGCCGAACTCTTTTCCTGTAAACACATTGATATCGGGGTTTGACAGCTGTTCCTTTACTATTTCCGAATCATTTACCGAGTTTATTATATAATCTGTCAGCTCGCTTACATAACCAATTCCTCCGCTGCCGAAGGCCGTTGCCGTAACTCCGTCCTTTATCCTGATGATTCCCGAAACCTTTAATTCCAGAGAATTATCCAGAACCGACTTCATATACTCTGTATCATCTCTCATATCTACCCATATACCGTTTTGCTTGTTATAATAATCGCTGGTCAGAACAAGCTTATAGGTTCTGTTTAACAATTCATCAAAGCTGAACTCAGTTGCCTGATCTGTGATATCCTCATCTTTACCCGAAAGTATCGCCTCAACCGACTTGTTATAGTCATCAACGCTTCTTAGTCCCAGTGAATACAAAACATAGTCATCAATTCTGTTATACTCGTCAACAACTATCACAACCTCGTTTTTATTTTTCGGCCAGCTTCCCTCTAAAACATCATACTGCGAATCCAAAAGCTCCTGATTGTCAATAAGCTCATTCCACACAGGTGTCTGAGTGAACATCATATTTACTCTTCCCTGCGTTACCTCTGATTTGCTGTCAAAATCTATCGGATTGTTCTTTGTGTTCTTGGTTTTATCATATTCGGAAGAATATACATTAAACTCGTTTGAATACTTATACTGAACCCCGTTTACCAGATCATTTATCTTATCGGGGTTATCCTCGATATATTGCTTCAGGCTCTTCATATCGTTTACAGTAATACCCTCGGCATAAGCATTTAATATAGAATCCATCACATCTTTTGTGTGAATCTTTTTCTCATCCGGAAATTCAGTTTCATCATCGGCGTCATCATCTTTGCCGAACATAGCCGTCATACTTTCTCCGTCCATTGCCATCTTATCGATCTCCAGAGGATATGACGAAAGCGTCTCCTCCTCCATCACATTTATATATGTCTGAAAACCGCTTGACAAAGACAATATAAGCGCTATTCCTATAATTCCTATGCTTCCTGCAAATGACGTCAGAATCGTTCTTGTTTTTTTGGTGTTTAAATTTCCAAAGCTTAGCGATAGTGCCGTTAAAAAACTCATTGACTTTTTCTTAACGGCTTTCTTTTTAGCCTTTACTTCCTCTTTGCTTATAACAGGCTCTTCCTCTTCTTTTGGAACATATTCAAACGGGTTTGAATCGTCCGTTACCTCTCCGTCCGATAGCCTGATTATTCTGGTTGAATATTTCTCTGCAAGCTCAGGATTGTGCGTTACCATAATTACAAGCCTGTCGTCAGCGACCTCTTTTAAAAGCTCCATAACCTGAATGCTTGTTTCAGTGTCAAGAGCTCCCGTAGGCTCGTCAGCGAGAATAATATCAGGGTTGTTTACCAATGCCCTTGCTATGGCAACCCTTTGCATCTGTCCGCCTGAAAGCTGGTTAGGCTTTTTGTGAATCTGATCCTTTAATCCTACCTTTTCAAGAGCAGATACTGCCATTCTCTTTCTCTCGGATTTTGAAATTCCCGAAAGAGTTAATGCCAGCTCTACATTTCTAAGGACGGTAAGATGCTGAATCAGATTATAGCTTTGGAAAACAAATCCTATCGAGTGATTTCGATAAGCGTCCCAGTCCTTTGCTTTATATTTCTTTGTGGAAACTCCGCCGATCATCAAATCTCCCTCAGTGTATCTGTCAAGACCGCCGATAATATTCAGCATTGTTGTTTTTCCACAGCCTGACTGTCCGAGAACTGATACAAACTCGTTCTCTCTGAAGTCAATGCTAACGCCCTTTAATGCGTGAACTACCTGCTCACCGCTACCGTAATCCTTTGTTATATTTTTTAAAGAAAGCATTAAAACTCTACCTCCGATTTTCAGTTAAACTATACCAAATATATTTTAGTCATATTTTGTGACAATTATGTGACAAATAAAGTTATTTGAAATTACAAAATTTTCATAATCAAAAGCGCTCGGACCTCTCTCCAAACGCTTCAAAAATCAAATATTTATCCATTATCAACTATCCATTATCAATTATCCATTGTCCATTATCCATTATCCATTATTAAGCCCGCCGTTTATCAGGTTATAACATTTATCAAACTACCCAAGTGCGGCACTGGGTGCAACGCCACCGTTGCCGGCTCACGCTCCATTATTTCAGCTTATATATATCCTTTTCTTTTCCCATAACAATCAGATGCTCGTCCTCGGAATTTACAAATGTATAGTCAGCGCTGGGAACATCGGTAATATCATTTCCAACCTTTATTGCAAGAATAGAAATACCGTACTTGTTTCTGACGTCAACTTCCTGAATAGATTTGCCAATCCACTTGCTGGGAATAGGGATTTCATAAATAGAAACCTCTGCTGTCAGATTAAAAAACTCAAATACATTTCTTGAGCCTGTTCTCATTGCAAGATGCTCCGCACTGTCCTTATTAGGATAAACAACAGAATCTGCCCCGACTTTTAATAAAAACTTCGCCTGATTATCCTTTGAAGCCATTGATATAACGCAGGACGCTCCAAGCTCTTTAAGCAGCGAAGTTATTTCAAGGCTTGCCTGAAAATTATCACCTATTGAAACTATACATATGTCGTATGAATTTATGCTGAGAGAGCGTAAAACTTCTTCTCTTGTGCAGTCGCCTATTTGAGCAGATGTAACTCTCGACGCTATTTCCGTTACCTTCTCCTCGTCCTCATCTACGACCATAACATCATGTCCAAGCTGCATATATTTAAGCGCCGCATATTTTCCGTAGCTTCCCAGACCGATAATTAAAATTGATTTCATATAGATCCTCCATTCTCATTTCTGGCTGTATATTATCAATATTATATACTATCCTACTGATATTTTTTCCGTCGGATACTTAATAGGCGGAGCTGCTATAGGCTTTGCAAAAGCAAGTGCAAGAGAAAGTCCGCCAATTCTTCCAAAGAACATCAGTATTGTTAAAATCGCCTTAGTTAGACTTGACAGCGCTCCCGTTTTTGTCATTTCAACTCCAACAGTTCCTATTGCAGAGAAAACTTCATAAAGCGTCTCTCTGAGATGTATAGTATCAACTGCACAAATAATTCCCACCGACAATAGTGCAAAAAACAGATACATTGTTAAAATTGCCGATACCTTAGTTAAATAACCGTGCGGCAGTCTCCTTTTGAAAGAGATAATCGAATCCCGCTTTGATATCATAGTAAAAACCCCAAGAATCAATATCATAAAAGAGGTTGTTTTAATTCCTCCCGCAGTAGAACCCGGAGAGCCTCCAACCAACATCATCACACATCCCAGCAGCGCAGATGAATCGGTAAGGCTTGCCTGGTTGACTGTGCTGAACCCAGCCGTTCTCAGCGTTACCGACTGAAAGCTTGCAGACATAATAGCCTGCGGTGTTGAGAAGTCCTTATAAGCGTGGTTTCGCTCTAACGCAAAGAACAACACAGTCGGAATTATAATAAGAGCCAGCGTCATAGAAATAACCATTTTAGAGTGCAGCTTGTATTTCTTAAAATGCAAACCGTTTGTGTGTATGTCCTCCCAGACATAAAAGCCTATTCCGCCGATGATTATCAAAGCCATCGTTGTAATATTAACAAGAACATCTCCGTTAAAGTATTCCATAGATGAGCCCGGCCTTATTCTTCCGAATAAATCAAATCCTGCATTACAGAATGACGAAACCGAATGGAAAACAGCCGTATATATTCCCCTTGACACACCCATTAAAGGTATAAATCTTATGCTAAAAATTATTGCTCCGCAAAGCTCAAATAAAACAGTTCCCAAAAGAACGTGCTTCATAAGCCTTACCACACCTGAAATCTCAGGCATATTAAGAGCTTCCTGCATTATGCCACGCTCTTTTAATGAAATCTTCCTTCTTATAGCAAGAGACAAAAACGTAGCAACAGACATAAAGCCCAGTCCGCCTATCTGTATCATTGTCAGTATAGTTCCCTGACCGAACAACGTCCAGTGAGTGTATGTATCATACGCTGTAAACCCCGTCACACAGGTAGCAGATGTAGCCGTAAAAATTGCATTGATAAGAGTGGTAGTCTCACCGTCTCTTGTTGCAAAAGGCAGCATCAATAAAATTGTTCCCAGTGTGATTATTATAAAAAAACCAATAACCAAAACCTGTATCGACGATAGCTTCCTCTTCATAAAACCGCGTCCCATTTCAGGAACATTCCTCCTGTTAATTGTATATAAATAAAACTTATAATTTGCTGTTTTCTGCTTTTCTTATTCGGGTATGTCTTATCAATATAAGTATTCCTACAAACAAGACAAATGGAAATACCATTGAAATTATTATTCCTGTTTTAAGTCCAAGCTGTGTTGAATCAGAAAACGAGACTATTTCCTTAAATATAGAGTTCCCGGTTCTTTTGACAATATCACTTACATATCCAACAAGCCCGGCGCCGCTTGAGCATCCTATATCCCCTGCAAATGCCAGAAGTATAAACATTGATGCTCCGCCATAAGGCACCAACGAAGCTGAAAGGCTGTATATCCCAGGCCACATAACACCTACAAAAAAGCCGGACAGTCCGCAACCTATAAGAGAAAGCATTGGTACTCTTGAAAACGCTACGATCGCAAATGATAAAACGCACCCAAAAGCACAAATCATAAGCGACGGCATAAGGCTTTTATCAGTAACCTTTAGTCCGAACAACATTCTTGAAAGTCCCATTAAAAACGCAAACAGGCAAGGCCCTAGAATATCGCCTATTGTTTTTGATACGCCCAGTCCGAGCTCTGCAAGCAGCGATGACCATTGACTTATAACCATTTCGCTGGCTCCGGAGCAGATCATAAACAACAGCATAAGCCATAGAATATTTGTCTTAAGCAGAGAAGAAATCTTCATTTCTTTGCCATCTTCAACAAGCGTTGCCAGCGGAACCTTCATAAATAAAAATATATTCAAAAGTGGTATGATCGCAAAAATAATGGGAAGCAAAAACCAGTTATCTATTCCAACAGTTGTGAAATACAGAGTTGACAATAAAACTACCGCAACCTGTCCCCAAGAATAAAAGGAATGAAGCAGGGCCATTTGCGAAGCCTTATTGTCGCTTGGAATAGCTTGGGTAACAGGGCTTATAACGACCTCAATAAGACCTCCGCCAGTTGCACAGCAAGCCAGTGAAATAAGTAATCCTGCATAAGTGTTGTTCATAATCAAGGGAAGTAATCCCAAAAGTACAAGACCCGATGCCGACACTATATGAGCAAGAATACAGGTTCCTCTCATTCCTATCCTATGTATAATCTGTGCTGAAAGCATATCGACTGCAATCTGTATCACAAAGTTGACAACGATAAGTGATCCCAGCTTTGAAAGACTTATACCAAAATTCCTTTGAAAGGTTACAAACAAAAGGGGTGCGAGATTATTAACAACAGCCTGAGTAATATATCCCAAATAACAAGAGATTTTCGTATGTTTATACCTAAGTGTCATAAACATTTTCTCCTAAGAGTTCAATACTGATATATCCTTATTCTAATTATTTTAGCAGAGTAATATTACAAAGTCAATAACTTTTAATTTATTTTATTTAATATAAAAAACAGGGTCATAAATACTGAATCGAATAAAATAAAAAGACGTCTGCAAAGCCTGCAAACGCCTATTTTGTAACTTGGTTGTTAAACTTAATTTGCATAAATTAAACGTGTAAAAAATAAAATCCACGCACTAAATTAGTACGTGGACTGGATGCAACGTCACCGTTGCTGGT
Organism: uncultured Clostridia bacterium; assembly: GCA_947624345.1. Lineage (GTDB taxonomy): Bacteria > Bacillota > Clostridia > Oscillospirales > Ruminococcaceae > UMGS1601. Next base: position 18,364 of record CANQJW010000028.1, read on the forward strand.
TGCGGAGGCTGGATTTGAACCAACGACCTTCGGGTTATGAGCCCGACGAGCTACCGGACTGCTCCACTCCGCGATAAATTTTATAACCACTCATTGAGTGCTTATTTATTATACCATTGTATAATCGACTTGTCAACCCCTTTTATAAAAAAATGTTAGTGTTTTATTTTGACAATTGCCAGCCTTTCCGTTTGCAAAAAATGATATTTATGGTATACTTTATATAGTATATAATTAGGAGGAACAAATTATGCGTACATTACTAAAAAACGGAATGGTCATCAATGTGTTCACCGGCGAGATAGATAAGACAAATGTGCTGATTGAAGACGAAACCATCATTGGCGTTGGCAACTATGATGACAGCGACGCTGATACTATTCGGGATATTCAAGGCAAATACATATGCCCCGGCTTTATTGACGGACATATCCACATTGAAAGCACAATGCTGTTACCGTCAGAGCTGGCTCGTGTCTGCGTTCCTCACGGAACGACCACTATCGTTGCCGATCCACACGAAATCGCCAATGTCTGCGGAACAAAAGGCATTAAATTTATGCTGGAAGCAAGCGAGAATATTCCGCTTTCTGTTTATGTAATGCTGCCCTCCTGCGTTCCTGCTACCGAGTTTGACGAGTCGGGTGCTAAGCTTAATGCTGATGATCTGGAACCGTTCTATTCACATCAAAGGGTGCTCGGACTTGCCGAGATGATGAATTATACTGGTGTGCTTGCAAAAGATTCACAGATAATTAAAAAAATTGCTGCTGCCCGTGAACGCAAACTACCCATAAACGGTCATGCACCACTGCTTTCCGGAAAGAATCTAGATACATATATTGCAGCCGGAATCTGTGACGACCACGAATGTTCCTCATTTGAAGAGGCAAAAGAACGCATTCGAAAGGGTCAAAGAGTTATGATTCGTCAAGGAACGGCGGCTCGAAATTTAGAAGCACTGCTCCCATTGTTTGATGAACCGTGGTCGCATAGGTGTCTCTTGGTGACCGACGATAAACACCCTGCTGATCTGCTCGCCCACGGACATATCGACGACATAATCCGTCAGGCAGTATCCGCTGGGAAAAGCCCTGTCACCGGCATTCGTATGGCTACACTCTGGGCAGCGGAATGCTTTGGACTGAAAAATCTCGGCGCGGTTGCCCCCGGCTATAAGGCGGATATCCTTGTTTTGAATAATCTCGATACAGTCGCAGTATCTGACGTCTACCGCTCCGGCGTTCTTGTTTGTGAAAACGGACATATGGATGCCATCAAAGCCCCGTCAGTACGGCAGGAGCTTTGGGATTGTGTACGCAATTCTGTTCATATGCCAAAGGTGACAGCGTACGATTTTCATATTGATGCAAATGGCACAAAGCTGTCTAAGGTGATTTCGCTGACAGGTGGCGAGCTTATCACAAAATCAATGGAAACAGAAATTGATTTTGACCGTTCAAACGGAATCGACCTTGACAGAGATATTGTGAAAATCGCTGTTCTGGAACGGCATATGAACACAGGCCACAAGGGTGTCGGACTGATATCCGGTACGGGACTGAAAAGAGGTGCTATCGCTTCTTCTGTATCACATGATTCCCACAACATTATCGTTATCGGAGTGAATGAAGAAGATATGGCTTTTGCCGCCGAGCAGATTCGACGTATGGGAGGCGGTTGCGTTGTTGTTGATAACGAACAAATAGTAACTGAAATGCCACTGCCGATTGCAGGATTGATGACCGACGCACCTGCCGAAAAGATTGCCGTACAAAACGAGGCTCTTCGTGAAAGCGTACACAAGCTAGGGGTTCCGTCCGATAGAGAACTCTTTATGACTACTGCGTTTGTAAGTCTGGCGGTTATTCCGCATTTGAAAATCACTACAAAAGGACTTGTTGATGTTGACGCTTACAAAATCGTGCCTTTATTTTGCGATTAAATTGCTGAGATATACTTTGCACCACCAAAAAATTCACGTTCTGCAAATGCAAAACACAAACTGTTTGCGGCGTCTCGTTAATAGTCGTATCAATACGCAAAAATCTATAACGCGAGAGCAAGTCGCTGCCACCCGTCTAACGGGTGGCTCGCGCTTCGGCTATAAGCCTTTGTTACTAGGCCAGCGTCTCAAGGC
>CANQJW010000029.1 GCA_947624345.1 uncultured Clostridia bacterium
TGTTTTACTGTCTACAACGCTTGAAATAGTGTATGTAACTGTCTCTGTCTTCTCTGTGATTTCAGACTTGTCAACGCTCTTAACCGGTACATTTACGCCAGCTCGATACAGCTTTGGTGTGTTCGATTCAACTGTTTCGTCTTCTACATTCAGAAGAATTGTATTAGGTGTTTCCTCGTCCTTCGTTGCACTTCCGTCATATTCCTTTGTCGCCGTTACTACAAGTTTATAGCTGAGAATTGTGTTGTATATCTCTGCTGTCTTGTCTTCACTGAATACAAAGTTCACAACTGAACCGCTTGACTTGTCTGTACCGTATGAAGTAATGTCTTCGCCGTCTTCACTATAGATTTTAAGTGACTTGTATGTCAAGCCTTCTGCAAGATTATCTGTAATAGATAATGTAGTCTTTAAGTGTGTACCGGGAATGATTGTACCTGTATAGGTTATTTCCTCACTATTTTTATGCAACGAATATCCCTCGTCGCTCTTGTTTATATACTTTGTGATTGACGGATCAACTGGTGTTGTCAGGATTGCTTCATTTGAAGACGCTGAATTGTCATTTACGATAAGTGTCATAATATTAGAAATTTCAACGCTCTTGTTTGTGAGCTTTCCGACAAAATCACAAGTTAATGTGTATGTGATTGTCTCTCCTGCAAGCTCGGCAACCTTATCTGAGTTAAATGTGAAGTTTATAATATTGTCTGCCTCATTATAATTAGCCGTTCCCCAATCAGTTACATCTTTTCCGTTAAGAGATACAGATATACTCTTGTAATTTAGACTGCTATCAAGCTTATCTGATAAAACAACGCTCTTAACAGATGTCTTATCCTGTACAACGGCACTTCCTGTATATGTTGCTGTTTCGCCGAATAGCTCAACCTTTTCAGACTGTCCGCCCTCAGAATCAACTATGTACTTGTTTGCGCTGTTTGCTTTTGGCTCATAGGTAAAATCAACAGTGTTGCTCTGATAGTCCTTCTTATTGACTATGAGTGTACTTGTATTTGAAATTACAGCCTTATCACCTCGCATATAGCTAGTTAAATCTGCATTTTGAATTATACTTGCTTTAATCTCAAGCTTATATGTGTGTCCGTAAAAACTAGCTACGCTTGTGTCCTTTGCTGTTGCTGTAATTGTGTTTTCGTCTACCTTGATTGTGAACAAGTCAGATACATCTTCGCCGTCCTCGTTCAGTACCTTCGCTGACTTATACTCAAGCACAGATTCAAGTGTGTCTGTAATTACATAGCTGTTATAGAAGTATTCAGGTGTCTTACTGTCTACAACATTAGAAATAGTGTATGTCACTGTTTCTGTCTTCTTTGTTATTTCTGATTTGTCTACACTCTTCACCGGTACATTTACGCCTGGAACATATAGACTTGGCTTATTTGATTCAACCGTCTTATTATTAACACTCAGTAAAACTGTGTTGAGAATCTCAATATTTTCTTCCGTGTATTCGCCCACATATTCACAATCAATTGTGTATTCGATTACCTCTCCAGGAAGAGACGCGAGTCTGTCATTATTGAATGTAAAGGTGAGTAAATTGCTACCTTCATCATAAAAAGCAGTTCCCCAATCAGTTATGTCCTCTCCCTTGAGTTCTACACGAATGTTCTTGTATTTCAGGCTACTATCAAGCTGGTCCGAAAGTACAATGCTTGTAATAGTTTCCTTGTTCTGAATAGACGCACTTCCTGCGTATGTAACATCTTTTCCGTTGAGTGTAGTAAAAAAGTCCTGATCACCGTTTATATTAAGGATATACTTATCTGCACTGCTTTCCGCAATCGGGTTGTATGTAAAATTAACCGTATTACTAGGATAAGCGTTTCCGTCTACCATAAGTATACCTTTATTCGGAATTGTTGCTTTACCGCTTGCGTCACAATAATCGCTTAAATCTGCGTTAGGCTTGATGTATGCCTGAATTTCAAGCTTGTAGGTGTGACCGTAAAAGCCTGTCTGAGTTAGATAGTTATCCCTTGCTCTGGCTGTAACACTCTTTCCGTTATACGAAATGTTAAATAAGCTTGTTACATCTGTGCCACCCTCGTTTAAAACCCTTGCAGATTTGTATTGCAACACATCTTCAAATGTATCAGATAAAACATAGCTGCTATAGAAATATTCCTTTGTCTTACTATCTACAACGCTTGAAATAGTGTAAGTAACTGTCTCTGTTTTCTCTGTGATTTTAGACTTGTCTATGCTCTTGACAGGTACATTTACGCCAGCTCGATACAGCTTCGGTGTGTTTGACTTCACTGTTTCGCCATCAACAGTAAGAGATATTGTGTTAGCAATCTCTTCATTTTCTGTTGCTGTTCCGTCATATTCCTTATCAGCTGTTACGACAAGTTTGTATGTCAGATTTTTATTGAAAATACTGTTGAGGCGGTTGCTGTTAAATGTGAATTTCACATTAGAACCTCTTGATGAGTTTGTTCCGTATGAAGTAATATCGTTGCCATTGCCGTCGTAAATATACAGTGACTTGTATGTCAAGCCTTCTGCTAGTGTATCATTTATTTCAACTCTGGAATACTGTTTAGCGTCGCCGCCGAATATTGTACCTGTATAGGTTATATCCTCATTGTTTTTATGTAGTGAATAGCTTTCTCTGCCTATCGAATTTATATACTTTGATATTGATGGCGAAATAGGTTTGACTTTAGTAATTACATCAGTTGACTGTGAGAAAGTCGAACCTGTGAAAGTTGCTTGTGCATAGTTAGTAATTTTATAATCTTTTGATGATATATCTACAGTATCTTTTAATCGTACTGTTAAGGTTATGATATATGTATTGTCATAAAAATCTTCTCGCTTTACATCTTCAAAAAGCCATAAATACCTCACTCCATCACTGGTTGGGGTCTGAGAATACTTAACTTGACCACTGTAAGTTTTGCCTGTCTCATCCCTAATATCTGTGTTTAATAATTGAAGATCATTAGAAAGCGTATCATAAATACCATATGCACTGTACCAGTTTTCTTCAATTTCGTATGGTACATGGTGTGAAATTTTATATGTAAAGATTTCACGGCCATTGAGGGTGTTTGAAGAGGCCTCTTTTTCGTCGCTGTCGGAAACTGTTTTTACTGGACTTGCAAACTCTGACCGTACTGCCTTTTTGTTGTAGTTAATAATCCAGCCATTGCCGCCGTTTACTTCCCCTGTAGAGGACTTGCTATTTGAGGCAAATGTGAACGCAACAGTCATAGATGTTCCTGCGAATGTATTTGTAACCCAGTTTTTCTTTTCAGCGTCGTTTGTATTTGCACCTGACGTACTACCATCAAAAATATATGGCGTGTCATCATCATTTAAAATTACGCAGCTTAAATTATCCGCCGTATTTGTTGTAATTATATCCTTATAATTTTCAATAAAATTCACACCTTGACAAGCGTCAATATCGTTAAATGTTGTATAACCCTGAACATTAACAGCGGTGTTTGTTCCTGATTTCACAAAAGAATACTTAACTTTGATCCAGGAGCAATAAACTGCACTAACACCTATTCTGTTAGTACCGTCGTTTCGTAAGTTTTTGCCCGGAAAATATACATAAACATTTGAGGCATCATCTGAGGTAGTTACCGTACTATTTCTCGAACTGTTGTTATCTAAGAACTCCCAGTCCATTAAGGTCAGCTTAACATCAATCTCTGTACCTTTGTAATATCCGCAATGTGAATAGGTTGCAGTTATATTCCCTTTCCAACTGTTTTCAAGCTTCCAATATTGATTGGAATCAGGGGCTACTTTCATATAACTACCCTTATCTATCGAACTTTGACCCTCTTTATTTACTGTTACTTCAGTTTCATCTGTAGTTTTAATCATATACTCATATCGAGCGTTCATATATGATTCTTTTATGTTCTTGTATTTAGGATCACTAGATCTGCCGGCTTCCTTAGCTGAAATCTTACCAGCTCCTGTTCTTGCGTCATAGTATGTGTCACTCATTGTAGCAGAAGCTGTTATTCCTGCAAAGGACGGCAACAGCACTCCCAATGACATTACCACTGCTAATACCAGCGTTTTTATTCGTTTAATTATTTTCATTTACATTTTTCCTTTCTATTTAAAATTTTTAATAAAAAAGGACAACTCAAAAATGAATTGTCCTAATGTGTGTATGAATTGTCCTGAGTGTGTATTCTGTTTACTTAAGGCGGAGGTCTGATGTTTCTCATAATAATCTTCCTTTCGTGTTTTTGGTATAACAAAAGCACTTAAAGTTTCCCCTAAGCGCTTTAATTATTTTTTATTTATTTTACTCTAACCTTTCTAATCTTCTTAATCCACTTACTATATACCTTCTGCGTCTTGCCCTTTGCGTCCTTATAAGTCGCATAAGCCCTTACCCTTACAAAGTATTTCTTTTTGCTCTTTATCTTTGAACCCTTAGCCTTTACCTTAACTTTGGAAGTCGTTGTGCTAAATACAAGCTTATTCTTCTTGAACTTATTGTTCTTAGCAATCTCAACCTCATAGCCTACCGCCTTTGCAACCTTCTTCCAAGATACAATTATCTTCTTCTTGCCCTTAGCCTTTGCTGTAAGGCTCGTGATTTTAGCCTGCTTAATTGCCTTTTCAGCAGCAGCCTTAGCCTGCGAAGCCTTTTGAGCCGGTGAAGTTGTCTTCTTAACATTACCACCTGTTGGGTTTGTTGGCTTTGATGGTCTTGTTGGGTCAGAGCTATCTGATGGGTCTGATGGATCTGATTCGGACGGGTTTGATGGGTTTAATGGATCTGACGGGGTTGATGGCTCGTCTGATTTTTCTACCAGCCCTGCAATAGCGTCCTTTATTCTCTGTACTGCGTCATCAACTTCTTCTTGAGTTGAATTTACACCTACAAAGGTCTGGTCGCCGTGAAATATTTCGTTTTCCAAATTTTTAACAGATTCAGCTGTGTAAATGCTTGTGTCAATTTCTTCTGCCTTAGCTAGTATTTTTTCAAGTTCAGATTTATCAATAACTCTTGTGCTTTTTCCTATTGTCACATAGTTTATGCCTTTTCTCTTTGCAAATTCTTCAACAATACCTCCTTCATAACAATAGATTGTTAAGTTATCACTGCAACCTTCAAATGTCCGACCGTTTATATATGTTACACTATCTGGTATTGTTATATTTGTTAAATTAGTGCAAGCTCCAAATGCTCTGCTATTGATAATTGTTACACCATCAGGAATTATTACATCAGTTAAGCCAGTACAACTATCAAATGCAGCTCCACCAATACTTTGTAATCCCTTTGGTAGATCTATCGTTGTTAAAGCAGTGCAACTATCAAATGCTGAATCTCCAATGCTTGTTAATGTGCTTGGAAATTTTACGCTCTTAAGATTTGAAACTTCACCATAATAATTGGTTAATAAATAACCACAATCAAGTGAGAAATCTCCAATACTTGTTATACCCTCAGAAATTTCTACAGAAGTAATTTGCTCCTTCTGCCAGCTCCACGGAACTTGAAGATTAGAAATAAAATTCTCCATATCTCCTTTTCCTTCAATAATTAGTGAACCTTGACTACGACCGTCTTTCGGATCGCTAGGATAAAATGTTGCAACAATATCACTTGGGTTTTCTGCACCAATCAGCCACGAAGTTCCCTCTCCATATTCATATGCCGTTGCTGGTATAGCTGTTGCAAAACTTAATATCATTCCGATAGTTGTTAATAAACTTATAATTCTATTTTTCATCTTATTTCTTCCTTTCAATGTAAATGTTTTCTAATCCAATTATATTCCTATACAGATTATTTGTCAATATAATCCTTGTAATTAAATGTTATCAGCATTATTGTCCGTTTGTTTGGACTTAATGCTCTTTTCTTTATCAATAACCTCTAATCGCCATTCGAGAGTTTTTATCAGAGATATAATATCTATTTTTGAATACTCCTTTGTTCCTTTGACGATAGATAAAAATTCTATTGCTTCTTTTATGTCTGACGCTGTAGCGTAGATGTTATTTACAACACTTTCCGTCACATCGTCAAGGCTTTTAAATATCAAATTTATTTATCCTCCTGTGTTTTATTTTCTTCGCTATTATAACTATATCAGATATCTTTACTCTAATTCAATCGCATTTACTCTACTTTTCAATTAAATTATAAAATTTCTATAACGATTTATTATGTAACCGTTGTAATTGTTACTTTCATTCATTTCACCTCAACACGCTCCGGATTTTCGTAGATGTTACCGATTTTTTTATAAACATCGGAATGATAGTTAATATTAAGAATATCACCCTCAAAAATTTTTTTGCTGTTCTCGTCCTTTAATCCTGTGTACTGTCCGACGGTTTCGTGGATAACTTCTTCATTTACGCATCCAGTGCAAAGATAACAGTGATTACAGATAAACAAGCTTTGGATAATATAACACCTGTCCTCTTCAATAAATGGAACACCATATACCCAATACCCCTTTATCCACTCACCGTTTATAAATATCTTTTCTTTTCCGTTCTCATCTCTGTGAAACCCTCTAAATTTAATTTCTCTATTGTTTGTCATTCTCTTTTACCTCCTGTGTTTTATTTTCTTCGCTATTATAACTATATCAGATATCTATACTCTCATTCAATAACATTTACTCTCATCTTTGAATAAATTATAAAATTTCTCTAATGATTTATTATGTATCCTAAAAATTTGCTGAACACTATAATAATCCATTTCTATAGAAATTTCTTCCCACTTTTTAAAAGTCAGATACCTCAGTTCTAATAGCGTTTGATATTCGGGGTTGTCAATTTCTTTAATCAAGTGCATAATGTGGCGTTTGAGATCAACCAGCTCGTCAATGTCTGCGTTAATTTCAGCCTGTAAGCTGACTATTTTCGCTACTATGTCTTCCATCTTATGAACATTCATTGTTCCGCTTGGAGGCGTAACACTAAGAGTTGTGGTTGCTTTAGTTGCTAAGCTTTGTAAAGCTTCATACTGTTCAATTTTGCTATTGATACGAGTATCAATGTGATAGGCTCTTAATAAATACTCCTTTGCTTTTTCTTGTCGTTCTGTCATATTCTTATACCTCTTTTCAATCTTCCTCACTTTCTGATTCTGATTCTAAATACGCTATATACTCTTGAAACATTTAGGTCACCTCCAACAGCTCTGGATTTTCGTATACTTCAAGACGAGCCCTTACCTCTGCCATACCCACAAGAGCGGTATAGTACATTGCTATAATCCCTTCAAGACGATCTGTTCCGTATTGGAGATTATCCCTCAACATCTCATCAAGCGTTTCATCATCCATTTCATTTGCGTCTGCCGGACATTTATGCTTGGTGCATATTTCTCTGATAAGATTACGTACAGATATTTCTCTTTCAAAATCTCTATGCCACGCTTCACCGTTTTTTACAAACACCTGATTTAACAAAAGCTCTGTCATTTCCATTTCTGACACATTGTTTTTTACGATTTTATTCATTCTCTTTGACCTCCTTCAACCTCTCTCCAATTTTCTGTATTACCGTTACGGTTATACCCCTCAAAACGTCACCGTAATATTAAGAATTGCTCGATAATCTACCCCTCTGCAAATCACAATACATTGCGTTTATATCAATCATAATAAAGCCTCTGTTGTTTTTCTTAGCAACTACTCCTGTTGTTCCCGAACCTGCAAACGGATCTAATACTGTGCCGTTTTCAGGACAGCCTGCTAGTATACAAGGCTCTATTAGCTTTTCAGGAAATGTAGCAAAATGAGGTTCACCTAATCCCTTTAAGCCTTGTGTTGCTACAGTCCATACGCTTCTTTTATTACGAAGTCCTGTAGGATTATCCTTATTGCCGTGACTGTTTCTTTCTGCAGAAGACGAGTTCATAAACGATCGATTATTTGTATAAATTCCTCCGCCCCTGAATGTTTTAGAGTTACCTTTTCTACGGCCGGAGTTTGGCATTAAAGTCCCTTTACTTCCTCTTGGTGAAGTTTTATCAAAACCTACACAAGGCTCTTTGATTGCTTCATAATCAAAATAATATCTTCTTGACTTGCTAAGTAGAAAGACATATTCGTGTGATTTCGTACATCTGTCTTTTACTGATTCGGGCATTGGATTAGGTTTTTGCCAAATAATATCTTGTCTTAGATACCAACCGTCATTTCTTAATGCCAATGCTAACTCCCAAGGTATACCCATTAAGTCTTTTGCTTTTATGCCATTCTGAGGATAACTTTTTAATTTGTGAGCTAACATTCCTCTATTTGTTCCCTGCAAATATTTTTTTGCATTGTCCTGGTAATTTGATGCGCCTTTACCGCTTCCTGCATAGCTGTCAGCAATATTTATCCAAAGCGTTCCGTCTGCTTTAAGAACACGGTAAACTTCTCTGAAAACTACAAGCAATCGTAATATGTAATCTGCAACAGTTTCTTCTAAACCGATTTGTCCTTTCACGCCGTAATCTCTTAAACCGAAATACGGTGGAGACGTAACACAGCAGTTTACCGATTCATCAGGAATCGTTTTTAAAACTTCTAATGCGTCACCACATAGTATTTGATTTATTGGCATTTTCTCGCTCCTTACTGACTGTTACTGCCTTTGATTTGAGGAACATTACGAAGCGTGAAATCATCAAACTCGTCTAAATCGTATGAGTGTTCAGGCTCTTTCTCCTTATCCTCATCTATCCAGCTTCTGATGGTTGCGTCATAGTCATCATAGTTTTTCCCATGCTTCTGGCAATACACATCAACTTTTTTGATATATTGGTTAATTTTCTGTTGACCGTAAGTTTTAACAAGATCAGCGTGTTGCTCGTCAGTTAGTGAAACATTGTTATATTTTCCATAAGTTTTAAATTCTTGTTTTTGCCGGCGAGCGGAGCTATCTATCTCTCCCTCTAACCTAACCTTACCTAACCTAACCTTACCTAACCTAACCTGTGTATCCATTTTGTATACATCTTGTATACATTCTGTATACACATTTGTTTTTTCTAATTTTAGCTTGCTTTTTTCTTCTCGAAAAATCGTTGGTTTATATCTGTCTCTTTGTATGTAATTATGGACTTTCCAATGCTTTATTACAACTACTCCGCTGTCAAACGGGATTATAAGTTGTTTTGTTATGAGAAGTCTAAGATCATCATCATTACATCGGACATTACGCATAATAGATTTTGGATTATTTATAAAGCCATCATCATCAGCACGCATAGCAAGATGAAAGTATAAGTTTTGTGTAGTATGAGGCATATCCAAAAATAGATCACTATCAATTATTGACTTAGCAAACATCCTTCTTTCTGCCATTGTTCCTATCTCCTTTTCTTTTACTCCACCAATGTATTTTTTGTGTGCTTTCTTCACTTTTGATTTTATCTTCTGAAAGCTGTGCGAGCTGTAAAGTTTGTGCCTGAGTGGCAAGCACTGCAAGCTTATCACTTTGACTTCTGTTGTGCTGCCGTTCAGTAATAAGTTCATTCTGTAGCTGTTCAATTTGTCTATCTTTAATTTCAAGCTGCTGCTTCAGTGTTTCGGATTGCTTTAAGAGTATATCCATTAGTGTATCTTTGGGTATATCGGTTGTCGGCAACTGATTGTTGCCTTTGTCTATACCCATATAGGGTTTGTCTATAGTTGTTTTGCTGTTGTCTATAGACGAATTAGGCTTGTCTATAGACAGGTTGTCGCTTTTGTCTATGTTTGTATTGGCTTTGTCTATAGACGCATTAGGCTTGTCTATAGACAGGTTGTCGATTCTGTCTATGTTTGTATTGGCTTTGTCTATAGACAAGTTGTCGCTTTTGCCGCTTGGTTGTCGCTCACAGTTTTGAAAAGCCTCTTTTATTAGCTTTTCGCCGTCTTCATCTATATGCTTGGCACTCCCGATTGTTGAAATATACGGTTGTATGATTGAACACAACGGCTCTCTGCTTAACCTTTTTTGTACAGCTTGTTTTGTAACTCCCATCTCGTAAGCAATTTGTTTTATGGTTTTACTCATTTGTAGCCCTCCTGTTCCAAGCGTTTGTGTTTGTTCATCTTCTCTGTACTCCTATTCTGTTGCTGCCTCGATGTTATAAATAGCATCCTCAAGATTTCCAACTGCCTCCTCGATGTTGCTGATGGCATCCTCTGCCTGTTCGTACCGCTCGGACCCTTGCATATTCTCCGGGATGTTGTCTCGGTATTCTTCCTCCTCTGTCTGGATTTCTTCCAGACTGTCCTTTAGTTCCTCTAACTTGGCTGCAATTTCGCTCAGAGCTTTTCTTCGTACCTTGTTCATTAGGCATCCTCCTCATTTCAAATCTGTACGACAAATGCGACGGTTCTGCCGTTACTATCCGTTCCTTCCAGCACCTTGCTATCTGTCTCTCCGGCTGCAATGAGTTCATATTCTGCTGCCGCTAACCGCCTCAATCTCCTCCAGCCTGTAAGTGATTATACTCTTAGGCTGTTTAATATCCTGTAATTCAGCCTGAATCTCGCTTAACTGTAAGTACTTGTCCTCACTTGTTACAATTATTTTCTGTGATTTTAATGAATACCACAGAAAATATACAAAACAGTTAATATAATAAATTAGCCTTGTTATTTATTACCCTATTTGTCCTTTAGCAGCTGCTTCTTCTGCCTCTATACTTTCTACTAGCCGTATATAGCTTTCATCACTCAATAATCTTGACGCTGATTCTCCAAAACTTTTTGCAAGCTTCTTTGCAAATTCAGGATCAAGCTTATCAGATACTGTTCCGTCGGGATAATGAAAGACTACCTTTAATGGATTCTCTTTTGTTCTTGACATAAAAATCACACTCCTTAATCAATAATATTATTCGTAAAGTTTGGACTATTCGAATATACAGAACTTTGCATATATAATTGTGGTTTGGATTTGCTTTATAAAAATGATGAAGAATTGTACAAAGCAACATTAACAATGAAATATGAATGTTTTTCCTTAAAGGCTTTTTTCACACTTTATCTCTCCCCCCTGCTCTTTCTGTTCTTTGCAAGACCTCTCACTCAACTAGCTTTTCGCATGTTGTGCCAAGCACTTTTGCAAGCTCTACACTTGTTTGTATGTTCGGTACTTTTACATACGTTTCATAACGTGCAATCATAGATTGCGTTACACCAACCTTGTCCGCTAACTCTGCTTGGCTCATTCCTTTTTCCTCTCTGAGCTTTCTTATGTTTTCGCCAAACGGCATTTATATCACCTCGCTTTCTTTTAATTATGTAGACTATTGACGTTTTTCATAAAATACGGTATACTTTATTTGGGAAACAAGTATATTATGTGTATTTTATAGGGGGTTTTTATACCCTGTTCAATGTCCTAGTCATATTATAATCTAAGTATTTAGATTTGTCAACATATTTTATCCAAATATTTAGATTTCGTCAATTTGCACAAAAGGAGTGGTGATTGTGACTATAACAGAAAGGCTTTTTTTGGTATTATCCAACAAAAACTTATCTCAAAAAGAATTTGCAAAAGCTATTAATGTAAATGAAAAAACAGTATCAGCGTGGAAAAAAAATAATTCTTTGCCTTCAGCTGATAAAATATCTGATATTTCAGATTTTTTAAATATCTCTTTAGAATATTTGCTTACAGGGCAAGAAAAAAGCCCATCCTCTTATTTAACAGAGAATGAGCAAAAAATTATTGATACTTTTAAAAACCTTAATAATACCCAACAAGGCGAAATTATAGGCAGAGCTCAGCTTATGGCTGAACAGAATGAAAGTCTTTATAGGAAAGAAGAAATAGGATAACGGTAATAAGCAAATGACAATAAAGGGCAATTTCACATAAAAGGAGCTTTCATGAAAATAGCAGCAGCATATGTAAGAGTATCAACTGACGACCAGATAGAACTGTCACCAGGAAGCCAACTAAAGAAAATCAGAGAGTACGCAAATAAAAACGGATATGTTGTTCCTGATGAGTATGTATTTAAAGATGAGGGAATCAGCGGAAGGAATGCTTCAAAACGACCTGAATTTAATAGAATGATAGGAACAGCTAAAATCAAGCCAAAGCCGTTTGACGCCATTCTGCTTTGGAAATTCAGCCGTTTTGCTCGTAATCGTGAAGATAGTATTGTATACAAGTCAATGCTTCGTAAACAATGCGGAATTGATGTAATATCAGTTTCTGAAAGCCTGGGAGACGACAAAATGTCTATACTTATAGAGGCTCTTATCGAGGCAATGGACGAGTATTACAGCATAAACCTCGCCGAGGAAGTCAGACGAGGAATGATGGAAAAAATCAATCGAGGCGGTTTAGTTTCAACCGCTCCGATAGGATATAAGGTTGTTGACGGTGAATTGCAAATAGATGATGATACATCTGATATAGTTAGATATATTTTCGACAGCTATCTTGACGGAAATCCAATGATTAAGATTGCAACCGAACTAAACGACAAAGGTATACACACCAAAACAGGTGGAAAATTTGAAAACAGAACGGTAAAATACATTCTAAAAAATCCAGTATATATTGGGAAGCACCGCTGGTCTCCCAACGGCAGTCAAGGTAGCAGATCACACTATAAAGATGATAGCGACACAATAGTTTATGACGGTCGACATAAACCGCTTATTAGCACCGAAAAATTTGAAAAAGTACAGAAAAAATTATCCTTAAACAAGCCACATACAAGAGAAAGAGCAAAACACGAAAACGCATTAAGAGGTTTAGTCAAATGTCACTCCTGTGGAAATACAATGTCACTTTTGGTACAAAGCGGCGTTAAATATATGCAATGTATAGGTTACTCTCACGGCAAATGCAAAGTCTCCCACTCTGTCAAATATGATTATATATACGATATAATCATTAAAGCACTACAAGATATTGATGAAGTGTATATAGGCAAACATATAGTACAAAACAGCAAGCAAAATCGAAACAAAGAGATAAATAAGCAAATTGAAAAAGAAAGACTTAAACTTGTCAGATGTAAAGAAGCATATCAGGCAGGAGTTGATACACTATCGGAATACAAAGAAAACAAAGAGCTTATAGAAAACCGCATTGCAGAATTATCAGCCAATAGAAAGCAGGAAAATGTATTCCGGCAAGCGAAACTCATACGGCAACACATTTTTACCATGTTGCCAAAACTCCTTGATAGTAATGTTTCACTTTCTGATAAAAACGCAATTTTAAAAGAAAATATTGATAAAGTTGTCTATAATAATAGCACCAAAGAGATACATATATTTTTCCGTTCTTCTTTATCGCAAATGTAGTTTGGCGGTCCAGATGGCGAGTTAGGTGCTGCAATGCGTTATTTGTCACAGAGATATGCTGCTCCCTGTAACGAAGTAAAGGCAATACTATCGGATATAGGCACCGAAGAACTCGGACATATGGAGATAGTAAGTGCCATAGTTTATCAGCTCACAAGAAACCTTTCTATCAAAGAGATAAAAGAGGGCGGCTTTGACACTTATTTTGTAGACCATACTACAGGAATTTATCCACAGGCTGCATCCGGAACACCTTTCTCGGCTGCAACATTCCAGTCGACAGGCGATCCTATTGCCGACCTGACAGAAGACCTTGCTGCTGAGCAAAAGGCTCGTCTGACCTATGACAATATTCTAAGGCTTGCCGACGACCCTGATGTTCGTGATCCTATCAAATTCTTAAGAGAGCGTGAAATCGTTCACTTCCAGAGATTTGGCGAACCTCGACGTACAAAATAGTACAAAAATGGAGCTGCCGATTAATATGATTTTTATTACAAATTTTCAACACACTAAATTGTGCATGTTGAAAATTTATTTTTGTTATACAAGAAAATCGGTTGACACATAAAGCATCTACCGATTTACTTTTTAATAATCACATTTAACATTTTTATTCCTTTCCTTAAATTATCACTGGATTACTGCTTTTTTATGTTAATCTTAACATTTATTAATTATTTTAACAGTAGATAACTTATAATTATACTTATGATATTGATTAAATATTATCATAAACAATTTTGTCTTCTTCTAATAATTTAAAATAATTTTCTTTTATCCATGTTTCATTATATAAGTTATCAAGATATCTATCACCACGATCGGGAAAAATAGCAACAGTAGTTTTATCATATCCTTTAGTTTTTCTTATAGCAGCTAATGTAGCCCCACTTGAGGCACCAACAAAAAGCCCTAAGTTTAGTAAATACTGACAATTTTTAATACATTCATAATCGGATATACGTACTACTTTATCAATAATCGCATTTTTTAAATTTCCTGGTTTTATCCTTGACCCAATCCCAGTAAATCTATTTCTACCAATACGTTCACCAAATATCTGTGATCCGTAGGAATCAACAGCAATTATTTCCACATTTGGTTTAAATCTTTTAACCCATGTAGATATGCCCGCTATTGTTCCGCAGGTGCTTACAGGAACATATATACGTTCAACTTGTGGACATTGATTTAATATTTCTTCTGCAAGAGTAAAATACGACTCTTGTATTAATTTGTTATTATATTGATTTGTCCAATATGTATTAATATTTGAACTTAAGATTTGTTTTACAGTTTCTATTCTTTTTTCTTGATAAGATTGATTTTTTTCAGGAGAGTCAACTTGTATTATCTCACTTCCAAATTGTTTGATAATTTGTTTATTAATGTTTGTTAAATTATTATCCACTACACAGATGCATTTCATATTCATTGTAGCACAAACACCAGATAATGCTATTGCAAAATTTCCTGAAGATGATTCTACAATTGTTGTATCTTGATTAATAATACCTTTTTCAAATAGTGTATTTAAAACATAAGATACGGCTCGGTCTTTCATACTGCCGAAGATATTTAAACATTCCAGCTTAGCCATAAATGTATATCCATCTACATTTAAATTTATCATCGGCGTATTTCCAATTATTTTACATATACTTAATTCCATTTTATTACTTCCTTTGTTTTATTTTTTATTAGGAGTGTTGATTATGAGAATAGAAAATTATAATGAAATCGAAGATGTTAAGGATATCGTTGATAGAGATGATGAAATAGAAATAATCACAAACAACTTATCCCAAATTAAAAAATCACAGGTTTACATAGTATACTCCAAAACAGGATATGGTAAATCAACTTTTATAACCAAACTTTCGAAAAAAGGTTTCTTTTCTGGCTGGAATGTAATAAAAGTTAAAACAATGCCTAAAAATAAAGAGCCTAATATACCTGAAGGTAATTATTTGGATTTGATTTTTAAAAGAGTAAATGAATATTTCAAAGATATTAATGAAAATAGATTTATGTTTAAAAATTATATAATTAGCGGACAAAACAAGCTTTTAGAAAAAATGATGCTAAATGAAACAATAGACAAATTGGATTTATCTCTTTCAATTGATAAAAACCTGCCCAATATTTTGTATTCATTATCAAAACGTTTGTTAAGAACAGGAACTTTTAATTATCATATATTAGAAAAAGATAATTCCTTAATTGCTAGAAGTATAAAGGCTGACTATATTCATTATATTTTAGAAAATAAACGTGTTCTTTTAATAATTGACAATATTCAGAATATTGACGATATGTCATATAAATTTTTGCTTGATTGGATAAATGATACAAAAAATCAAAAACACGGATTTATTTTTGAGTTTACGATTTCAGACAAACACAGCAAAGAAGAATTAAAATTTTTACAACGATCATTTTCTCAAACCGGCGCTAATATTTCTAACTGCGAATTAGAACAAATGAAGATTGAATACATTCCAGAAGTAATCGACTCTAATTTAAAAGTTCATCCTTCAGATATACATTTTATTAATAACACTGTTGATTATTATAAAGAACATTCTTATGGAAACTTATGGGATATAATTGACTATGCTAGAACATATGATGACAATGCAAAAGATAATAAAAAATCTTCCAACGCAACATTATTAACATTGCAAAATCTAAGCAGTGATGCTCAATATATAGTATCAATTTTATATTTACATAGCGGTGTAATGAATAGAAAGTTATTAGAACACATATGGCTTAAATATTTTTCGAATAAACCAATAGAATTTTTAGAAAAACTATATTTTACTCTAATAAATACAAAAACAGTAAAATTTCAAAAAAGTGAAAATGATGATATGATAATGATTTCTCATGCAAGTATTTTAGATGCTTGGAAATCTGATGATTCTAACTTTAATTTAATTGATAAAACAACTCAAAAAAGACTTGAAGATTTTTATAATGATAATTATCATGAAAAAATCAATTTTGTAGATAAACAGTTTGCTTGGCAAATGCTTATGCGCATATATGCAATTAATGAACCTGATAAAATTACTGATCTAATTGATGACTTTAAATTAAATGTTATGAAAACTATTTCAAGAGAAAATACTTGGAATTATCTTAATCTTTTAATTCAGAATACACAAAACAAAATTCCCGAATTGGAAAAAGTTTATTTTAAAATTTTACAAATATGCCGTCTTGCCTCCCTATATAATGAGGGATATTACTGTATTCAACTAATGGAGGAGCAGTTAGACATTGAAAAAAATGATAATCTTCTATTGAATAAACTTTTATTTCTTTCTATTCTCGATCAACATGATAATGTAATAGAGTTATATAAAGAAGCAATAAATAGAACAGATAACTATAGTTCAACATGGATAAAACTTAAACTTATGGTGTTATGTAGCTATATTGCACTTGGCAATAGTGTTGAGTGCCACAAAATTGACAAGGAATTAACACAGATACATGGATTTAAGTATAAAGAAGAGTATCCTATATACTTACGATTAACAAATATATACAAAATCCCGTCTAAATGCATATATGATTCTAAGAAAAGTGTTAGCATATTTCATAATTTAGGAGATTTTAGGCAAGAGGGGAAATCACTTATTACATACTCAAAACTTCTTTCAAGCTTAGGTAAACATAAAAAGGCAATTGAAATGATAATACGTGCAAAAAATTTATTAGAAGGTTCAAATGAGGGAATGTCATGTATATATAACAACTTAGCTGGTTATCTTCTTTTATCTGGTGAGCATGGAGAAGAAATTTTGAATTATCTTGATATTGCAGAAATTTATAGTGTTTCAACATATGATAAATTATCTGTTGTACTAAACAAACTAGCATGGTGTTATGAAAACAATTCATTTATACGATTGGATCTGCTTGAAAATAGAGCTTTAGAACTTATTAAATTAGAACCAAGTAAATTTATACACTGCACAACTTACTACAATTTGTATGTTGTTATGAAAAAAGCTGGTTTTGAAGAAAAAGCCAATAAATACTTTTTATGTGCATTTAATTTAAAAGAAAAATGTTCATGCATAAAGGCAAGAATTGATGGTTTAAAATGGAAAAGCCGTTATTTAAAGCCTCGCATACAAAAACCATATCATATCTGTTACTTATCATTTTGGGTGTTTGACGTATAAAGTTGACTTTGGGAACATTAATTAAAAATTACTTCATCGTAAAATCGACTGACAACAGAATTCCATGCAACACATTCCATGTATGTTTCTAAACTTTCCAAAGGAGTTCCGTTAACAAAATGTTCTAAATATTGCTCTATATAATTAAAAGAAGCAATTATGCCTGCTGTTGCAGAACCGCCTATTCGTAGATTGATCTCTATAAAAAATAAACCATCATCATTCTCAATAAATTCAATATTCGATAATCCTGGAATTTTATATTTTGAATAAATTAACTTGCAGGCATCAATTAACCTTTCATTTTTTACAATTTGACTTCTAAATGCGGAAGCCATTTGTACTTCAATTTTTTTACGCGGTAATATCAATTTTGGAACTCCATTACTATCAGCAAACATATCAACAATATATGTTGTACCCATAATGTATTTTTGTGCAAACCAATCCGTACGAAAATGATTTTCTATATATTTTGATTTTGATAAATCTACAACATATATACCTTCACTGGACACAGAACGCCTTTTCCTAAATATAACCTTATCTTTTCCGAAAAGATTTGAATAAATCGGTGGAACATCAATCCCCAATTCTTTTATAGCAATGCTTGAATTTAATTTATCTTGAAATAGGGATATTGTTTCTGATGGGCAGTTAAAAAACGGAATATTTATTTCATCCTTATGTTTATCAACAAATCGTATTTCCTTATCTGTTGAAATAAATATAAAATCAATTTTGTATTTATCTGACAAATCTTGAATAAAGTTTAGATATGCCATATCATCATCGATACTAGGTGCCTGAAAATATTTGTCAACAAAAGTACTTGAAGCAATGTATCCAGGCTCTGAAACATCACTTCCGAATACCTCAACTGGAAATTTGGTTATTCTTTTTAACAGGCGAACTAATAATGTTGAATTTGTGCTTTTAATATTATTTACTAGAATTTTCATACTATTGTACCTTTCTTTTTAAATTAAATATAATTATAAGTTATCCTCTGTTTATCTTTTATATACATACTCCCCACAAATTTCGACAAATCCTTCCCTTTCAAGTATAATATTAATATTATGCTTTATTTGAAAGGATTTTTCTATGGAAAATATAAATGTGTACTTTGATTTGTTTCTGCGGCACTGTAAAAATAATAAAAACTTGAATAGTAAAACTTTGAAAGCATATAAAATTGATTTGCATCAATATCAAGAATTTTCTAACGCAATTATTGATAAACAGCACCTTACTCAGTATATTGAACATTTAAATAATACTTTTAAACCTAAAACTGTTAAACGAAAAATTGCTACTTTAAAAGCCTTCACAAGATTTCTTCTGTTTGAAGATATTATTGAAATAAATCCGTTTGATAAAATTCAACTAAATTTTAAAGAGCCTAAAATTTTACCTAAAACAATTCCTCTTAATATTATCAATAAGATTTTGAAAACAGCATATGCTCAACTTGATGATGACTCAAGCGAGTATCACCATAAAATGTCTCTTAGAGATATTGCCGTTTTAGAATTTCTTTTTGCCACCGGAGCAAGAGTGTCAGAAGTTTGTTCTCTGTCACCATATGATGTAGATTTAATTAATCATACAGTAAAAATATTCGGTAAAGGATCTAAGGAAAGAATTATCCAAATTGAAAACAGAGATGTGCTAAATGCTTTAAAAACTTATAAATCCGCCTTTAATGATGACATTTATTCTTCAGGTTATTTCTTTATAAACAAACTGCATAAACGTCTGTCTGAGCAATCTGTACGTGAGATAATAAAAAAGTACGCAAAAATGATTAATTATGATAAAAATATCACGCCGCATATGTT
>CANQJW010000030.1 GCA_947624345.1 uncultured Clostridia bacterium
TATCCAAAGATTCGTTTTTTCCAACACGGATTTCTGCCATGGTTAATTCCCTCCCTTTGTCACCAATAACAGAGGCTTGATAGTCAATGCAAAGAATTCAACAGATAGTGATAATGAAGGATTCCTACCCTTAAAGAGCTTTTAAAACAAGCCCACACCTCTGTTTTATCTGCCAAATTCACTATTTCATCAACTCAACAAATTAGATTATACTATACCTTTTGATAAAAGTCAAGGGTTTAATACTATTTAACAACAATATTTACAAGTTTTCCGGGAACATATATTTCCTTTACAATATTTTTACTGCTGATAGCCTCACTAATCTTAGGCTCGGCCTTTACCTTTGCTATAACATCGTCCTTGCCCTCGTCAACTCCGATAACAAGCTTAGCCTTGACCTTTCCATTTATCTGAGCGACAATTTCAATAGTATCGTCAACACAGAGCGACTCGTCATACTCAGGCCATTTCTGCTCATTGAGCATTCCGCCAAAGCCGACATTCTCATAGATTTCCTCTGTGATATGAGGGGCAAACGGATTAAGCAGAGTGATAAAGGTTTTAAGCTCAGCCTTATTTATCTGCTTTGTCGCATAAATATTGTTGATAAGCGTCATAAGAGCAGCAATAGCAGTATTGAATTTAAGGTTTTCAATATCCTCAGAAACCTTCTTAACGGTCTTGTGGAAAGACGCCTTCAATTCCTCACGGTAATCGTCGCCGTCAATAAGCATATCCTGAAGCGCCCAAACTCTGTCCAAAAATCTCTTACAGCCTTTTATTGATTTCGTACTCCACGGAGCGGTCTTTTCAAAGTCGCCGACAAACATCTCATAAAGACGCAGAGAATCAGCACCGTATTCATTCACAACATCATCAGGGTTTATAACATTCCCCCTAGACTTAGACATCTTTTGTCCGTCCTCACCCAGAATCATACCATGCGAAGTTCTTCTCATATATGGCTCTTTGGTTGTAACAGCACCCAGATCATACA
Source organism: uncultured Clostridia bacterium (assembly GCA_947624345.1). Taxonomy (GTDB): domain Bacteria; phylum Bacillota; class Clostridia; order Oscillospirales; family Ruminococcaceae; genus UMGS1601. The sequence goes on from CANQJW010000030.1 coordinate 1,001, forward strand.
AAAACTTATGCCAGAAACGAGAATACAACAGATGAAGCGTAGTATGCTCCATTCCGCCGTTATACCAATCTACCGGCATCCAGTAATTAAGTGCCTCCTTTGAAGCCAGTTCATTGTCATTATGTGGATCGCAGTATCTTAAGAAATACCAAGACGAACCTGCCCACTGAGGCATAGTATCAGTTTCCCTCTTAGCGGGACCTCCGCAATGAGGACAGGTAGTGTTTATAAAACTATCTAATGTTGCCAGTGGCGACTCTCCGTTATCAGTCGGCATATAGCTTTCAACCTCAGGAAGCGTCAAAGGCAATTCGCTTTCAGAAATCGGAACATATCCACACTTGTCACAGTGAACTATCGGAATAGGCTCTCCCCAGTATCTCTGGCGTGAGAACACCCAGTCACGAAGCTTGTAGTTTACCTTTTTCTTGCCCTTTCCTGTCTCCTCGAGCCAGTCCTTGATTTTAACCTTTGCTTCTTCAACAGTTAAACCGTCCAAGAAGCCTGAGTTCGTCATTATTCCTGTTGCACAGTCGGTGAACGCTTCTTTAGAGACATCTCCGCCCTTAACAACCTCAATTATAGGAAGATCAAAAACCTTAGCAAAATCATAGTCACGGGTATCGTGTGCAGGAACGGCCATAATAGCGCCTGTTCCGTATCCCATCAAAACATAGTCAGAAATAAATATAGGGATCTCCCTGCCGTTTACAGGGTTTATTGCAAAAACTCCGTCAAGCTTAACGCCTGTCTTTTCCTTAGCCATTTCTGTTCTTTCAAAATCAGATTTTCTTGCTGATTTCTCTTGATATTCATGTATAGCATCGTTGTTATTCAGCTTCGGCTTCCACTTTTTCAAAATAGGATGCTCAGGCGAGATAACCATATATGTTGCACCAAAAAGCGTATCCGGACGGGTTGTGTAAACAGTGAGCGTGTCACCCTTAGAGGTTGTGAAATCAACTTCAGCACCCTCAGAACGTCCTATCCAGTTTTTCTGAGTTGTTTTAATTTTATCAAGATAATTAACCTCAGACAAATCGTCGATAAGCCTTTGAGCATACTCGGTAATCTTAAGCATCCACTGGCTCTTGACCTTGTGAACAACCTCTCCGCCGCATCTCTCGCAAACGCCGCCGACAACCTCTTCATTTGCCAAAACAACCTTGCAGGAGGTACACCAGTTTACCGCCATCTCACTCTTATACGCAAGGCCTTTTTTGAACATCTGAATAAAAATCCACTGAGTCCATTTAAAGTAGTCAGGATCGGTTGTGTTGACCTCTCTGTCCCAGTCGAATGAAAGACCAAGCATTTTAAGCTGACCTTTAAATCTCTCAATATTCTTCTCTGTTACAATTGCTGGGTGAATTTTATTCTTTATTGCAAAGTTCTCGGTAGGAAGTCCGAAAGCATCCCATCCCATTGGAAACAGGACGTTATATCCCTGCAATCTCTTCTTTCTTGAAACAATATCCATTGCCGTATAAGGACGAGGGTGACCTATATGTAACCCCTGTCCTGATGGATATGGAAACTCAACAAGTGCATAATATTTCGGCTTGGAATAATCATTAGTTGCCGCAAATGTCTTGTTTTCGTCCCAGATATGCTGCCACTTCTTTTCGATGTCTTTAAAATTGTAATCCATTCTAACTTCAATCCTTTGTAAATTTATCTCTCTAAAAGCCTTATGCTTTTATATTCTTTAATATTTTAATCCAAAAGCGGTGAAAGGTCAATATGCTCACCGTCCGCCCATAGGCGTTCAAGATTATAAAGCTCTCTCGTTTCCTTATAAAATATGTGAACAACAATATCGCCATAATCTATAATTATCCAGTTAGCATTACGATCGCCCTCTATTCTCAAAGGCTCAACGCCCTGCTGTTTCATTTTGAATTCAACCTCGTCGGCTAAGGCTTTTGTCTGAGTTGATGACATACCGTTTGCTATAATAAAATAATCAGCAATTATAGTTAGGTCGCTGATTTTTATTGCCTGTATATTCTCAGCCTTTTTTGAATCAAGCGTTTTGATAATAAGATTTAACTTCTCATCAATGGTCATTTACTTTTCTCCTTTTTACTTCTTAATTTTTTGATATATTCATTATACGCTGAAAGCGTTGATTTCACTATTTCCTGCTCTTTATCGGTACTGCTTTTGATAGAGTATTTAAGTGCCTCTAACATTCCTGTATCCAGATTTTTGTGTGCTATTTTCCTGTATTTCTTCACATCATTGTAAGTTCGGTCTGCTGATACCAGATCCGCAAGATAAACTATCTTTTCAAGAGTTGACATACCATCTCTTGCAACAGTATGATACCTTACGGCATTTTGTATATCCTCATCGGTTATTTTAAATTCCTCTTTGATATAAACAGAGCCTGCAATAGCGTGATACAATGGCTTGGCCGTTTTTTCAACATCGTCGATATAGGTTTTACACCTCGACATAAGATCCCTATGTTTTTCTGTGCTGTCCTCTTTACAAACATCGTGAATAAGACCTGCAAGATACGCCTTTTTTTCATCATAATTATTCTTATGCGCCAAAGCCTTAGCTTCATCAGCCACACAAAGAGAATGGTGATAACGCCTTTCGCTCAGACTTTTTTTCAGACAGCTTTTATAGTATTTAATTCTATCCTCATAGTCTAAATTATCAAATTCCGTCAATATATAAATTCCTCTCCAAAATGTATTTTACAACCTTTTCATCCAAATAGCAAGTCAGTTTTTCAAAATCTCTTTGTCTGAGAGCTTTTCTGATATCTGTAGAGGAGATTTCAAGCGGCTTAATTGGTACTATTATAACCTCTCCGCCCATCTCTATAAGCTCATCAGCGTACCTTTCAATTTCATTTGTATCCTCATCGCAGCGGCTTAAACAAATAAGTGTGCATAACTTCAGAATTTCCTTATACTCATACCACTCTTTAAAACACATAAGCATATCGCTTCCCATTAAGAAATATAGCTTATATTCTTCATCAAGATATACCTTTTTAAGCTCTCTAAGTGTTTCAACAGAATAGCTTTTGCCCTCTCGTTTAAGCTCAATATCACTTATTATGACCTCACCGCAGTTTATATTATCCCCTAGAGAAAGCTCAATCATTCTTATTCTGTCCTGCTCGTCGGCCAGACACTCAGCCTTTTTATGTGGAGGAATATGTGATGGGATAATTATAATCTTATCAAAATCAAGAGCCTTTGAAGCCTCAACGATAAGCCTTTTATGCCCATTGTGAAACGGATTAAAGGTTCCGCCGAAAACAGCTATTTTTTTCATTATAATCATTACCTTTACGAAAATTACGGAAGCTTAATAACAGGCTCTTTTTCATTTCTCTTATATAAAATCACAATTGAGCCTATTACCTGAACAACATCAGCATAGATAGCCTCTGCAATTTCTGCTGATGCTTCCTTTGCCGAATATAGTGAATTGTCAAGCACACGGATTTTCATAATCTCATGAACTCTCAGATAGTCGTCTATCCGGCTTATCTGTGCCGCTGAAACTCCGCTTTTTCCAATCTGGAAAGCGGGGATCAGCTTGTTTGAAATACTCTTTAAATACGCTCTTTGCTTTGATGTAAGCATTTATATAAACATCTGCCTTTCAAATTAAATTATCTTCAAAAGTTCCTTTATCGCATTGCCTCTGTGAGAGATACTATTTTTTTCTTCATCGGTCATCTCAGCCAGAGTTCTGTCACCATAAATAAATATCGGATCATAGCCAAAGCCGTTTGTTCCCTTTTCTTTGTAGCCTATCCTGCCCTCACAAGTTCCTCTAACCGTTTGAACCTTGCCATTATCACGGATAAGACAAATTGTGCAAACAAACCTTGCTGTACGATTTTCATCGGAAACTCCATCAAGCTGATCTAGTATTCTAACATTCCGCTCGTGCGGCGTTTGTAACTCCTCATAGCGTGCTGAATATATTCCTGGTTTTTTATCCAGTGCATCAACCTCAAGTCCGCTGTCGTCTGCTATTACATAAGTTTTTGAAATATCATAAACAGCCTTTGCCTTTAAGACTGCATTTTCCTCAAATGTGGTTCCCGTTTCTTCAACCTCAATATCTATTCCTGCATCACTCTGAGAAACAACTTCAAAACCTAGTGGAGATAAAATCTCTTTGAACTCCTTGACCTTTCCCTTGTTATTTGTAGCCAGAATAAGTTTCATTACTTCACTTTTTCCTCCCACTGATTTTCCTTAAAGCCCACAAGCACAAAATCATTACCTATCAGTAACGGTCTTTTAACAAGCATACCTTCGCTTGAAAGAAGCTTCAGCTTTTCATCATCTGACATATCATCAAGCTTATCCTTTAATCCCATTTCACGATAGAGGATCCCGCTTGTGTTGAAAAATCTTTTTATATCAAGACCCGATCTATCACACCATTCTTTAAGCTCGTCAAAGGTTGGATTTTCCTCTTTTATGTGACGATCTGTGTATTGTACACCTTTAGCGTCCAAAAAAGCCTTTGCCTTTTTACAGGTTGTGCATTTAGGGTATTCAACAAAAAGTAAACTCATATTCATTCTCCTTTATTCAAATAAACCGTCTACAAAATCTTGGGAATTAAACGGCTCTATGTCATCAATTCCCTCACCGACAGTTACAAGCTTTACAGGGATTTTCAAATCCTCGGTTATTGATATAATTATACCGCCCTTTGCTGTGCCGTCAAGCTTTGTGAGAATAATTCCCGTAATATCAGCAACCTCGTTGAACTGTTTAGCCTGATTAACAGCATTCTGTCCAGTTGTTGCATCAAGAGTCAAGAGAACCTCGAGAGAACAACCCTCTGCTTGTTCATGAACTATACGGGATATCTTTTTCAGCTCAGCCATAAGGTTTTTCTTGTTGTGAAGTCTTCCTGCGGTATCGCAGATAACAACATCAACTCCCCTTGCCTTTGCGGCAGTCAATGCATCAAAAACAACTGCGGCAGGGTCAGAACCTTCCTTTTGCTTAATGATAGGAACTCCTGCTCTTTGTGTCCATACCTCAAGCTGTTCAATAGCAGCGGCACGGAATGTATCCGCAGCCGCAACAAGCACCTTTTTACCATCGTTCTTAAGCTGATTTGCAAGCTTTCCTATTGTTGTGGTCTTGCCAACGCCGTTTACTCCAATAACCAGAATAACCGACGGCTTAGTTGATAGATCAAGCCCTTTTTCCTTTCCCAGCATATCTGAGATAACTTCTTTTAGCAAATCCTTTATCTGTGCTGGATCGGTTATACCCTGCGTTTTAACACGATCTCTAAGCTCGTCGCATATCCTCACTGAAGTATTAACGCCGATATCACACATGATCAGAGTTTCCTCAAGCTCCTCAAAAAGCTCCTCGTCAATTTTAGTGAAAACTCCGAGCATTGCGTTTATTTTTCCCAGAAACGCATTATTAGTTTTTGATAATCCCGATTTTATTTTTTTAAATAAACCCATAGTCAATCACCTGTTAAGTTCAGTTTTCTATTTCAATTTGCTGTCCGACTTCCATTTTAAGAAGCTTTGATACGCCCTTTTCCTGCATGGTAACACCATAAAGAATATCACACTCTTCCATTGTTCCACGCCTGTGAGTTATAAGTATGAACTGTGTTTTATCAGTAAATTTTCTAAGATACTGTGCGTATTTTGTGACATTGACATCGTCAAGAGCCGCCTCAATCTCATCGAGAATACAAAACGGTGAAGGCTTTATTTTAAGTATTGAGAAGTATATTGCAATAGCAACAAACGCCTGTTCACCGCCCGATAGGCTCATAAGGTTTTTTATAACCTTTCCGGGAGGGGCAACCTTTATCTCAATTCCCGATTCAAGAATATCTTCAGGATCTGACAGCACAAGCTCAGCCGAACCGCCGCCAAAAAGCTCAACGAATATCTTTTTGAAGTTATCGTTTATCTTATTAAAGCTGTCTGAGAAAATAACCTTCATATTCTCTGTCAGCTCGTCGATAAGCTTTTCAAGCTCGTTTTTGGATTTAACTACATCGCCAAGCTGAGCCTTCATAAACTCATAACGCTTTGAAACCTCTGCATATTCATCAATAGCTTCAAGGTTAACCGAGCCCAAAGCCTTCATTTTGTTCTTGATAGAATTAAGCTCCTTATTCGCTTCTGCTCTGTCCTCAATTGTTTTAGCCTCGGCAACAGCTTCGCTTCTTGTTAGCTCATATACCTCATAAAGCTCTGAAATTATTTTATCCGACTCCGCCTGAACAGAATTTTTCTTTTCTGACCCTCTCTCAAGCTCACGGGATATGTTTTCACGCTCATCAATTTTGATTTTCTGATAAGCCCTCTGCTTAGCACTCCTTGCTTCAAAATCCTGATAAGCCAACTGCTCTTTTCTTATCTCATTGTTATACTTTTCTATTTCTACCTTAGAGTCAGAAATTCCGTTTCTGATACTGTCGATTGCTTTATGCTTTTCCTCAATCTGTGCTTTGTTCTCAAGTATCTGCAAATCAAGCCTTGTCTTGGCGTCACTCGCATCTCTTGCGGCCTCTTTAAGCTGTTCGATTGACAGCATAACCGCCTGCTCGTCACGCTCAAGCTCAATAACCCTGATTTTCTGCTCAGACAGCTTTTCCGAAAGAGCCTGTCTGCTGTCCTTAAAGCTCTGGATTTTAGACTGAGTATCAAATAATTTCTTTTCCTTTTCAGCTATTTGGGTGTTAACAGCTTCAAGCTCTTTTTGTGCTTCCTGATAGGCTTCCTGAGCTGATGATATTTTTGACTTTAACGCTTCAATCTGATTTTCAGCGTCCTTCAGCTTGTCTTCATAGCTTATACTTAAGTCCTTTAAGCGGTTAAGCTCTCCCTCAAAACGAACCTTATCGGTTATATGCTCTGACAAAAGCTCCTTTTCACCTTCAATATCGTAACCCAGCTTGTTTACTTCCTGCTTCAGACTTTCAAATTTATGCGAAAGTTCTGCGGTTTCGGATTCTAAATCCGATATTTCAAGCTTTATTTCCTCAATCTCATTTTTCCTTGTCAGTATTCCCGTTGAGTGTGAAACGCTTCCGCCGGTGAACGAACCTCCCGCGTTGATAACCTGTCCGTCAAGAGTGCAGATTTTAAAACGATAGCCATACTTCTTAGCTATCAGAGTTGCAAGGTCAATATCCTCTGCGATAACAATTCTGCCAAGCAATGATTTTATGATGCCTGAGAATCTATCATCTGCAGAAACAAGGTCACTTGCAATAGCTATAAAGCCCTCGCAGCTTTCAAATCCGCTTTCTTTAAACTCTCTCGGTTTAACCGATGTTATAGGCAAAAATGTTGCTCTGCCTGAACGGGTTTCTTTCAAGTGTCTGATAGAACGCTTTGCAGTATCCTCATTGTCAACAATAATGTGCTGCATTGCTCCGCCAAGTGCAGTTTCAATAGCAGTAGAATACCTGCCCTCAACCGTTATAAGCTGTGCAACAGAGCCGAAAACACCCTTTATCTGACCGTGCTTTTTAGCTTTCATAATCTGCTTAACAGAGTTTGCAAAGCCCTCCATAGAGTTTTCAAGGTCATTCAAAAGATTAACCTTACCCTTAAGCTCTCTGAGCCTCATTTCCTTTTTAGTATAACTTTCTCTTACCTCGTTCAAAGTCTTTGTTTTTGACTCATTAAGCTTGGTAATGCCTGCTATTCTGTTGTTAAATTCAGAAATTTTCTCCTCTGCTTCGCCTATTGCCTTGCGGATTTCTCGCTTTTCCACATTGTTTTCCTCAATAAGCTTTTCAGCATTTTCGATATAGGCTTTTCCCTCTTCGATTAGTCTTTTATTCTCATCAATGCCCGATAAACTGCTCTCAATAGTGAATGTTAGCTCTGACTTTTTTATATAAAGGCTGTTTATTTCATTGCCCTTATCGCTGACGCTCTTGTCAAATTCGTCCGATTTCAAAGCAAGCCCCGAAAGCTCAGCTTCGGTTTCTTCAATATCCTTTCGAGCAGATGATTTCAGCGTGCCAAGCTTTGTCAGCTCATCTTCCTTATTAACTATCTGCTCTTTAAACTCACTATCATTACTCTGTGTTTTTAATATCTGCTCCTCAATGACTTTTATCGAATCATGGATATGTTCAATATCGTTCTCCAAAACAGCAATCTTAGAATTGGCCTCACTACTTTCAAGTTCTGTGTTATGAATAAGCTCTCTCAGCTCGTCAATTCGCTCAGTACACTTTGCCCTGCTAAGATTGCTCTTGTCAATTATTTCATCAATTTCATCAAGCTCACGAGTCAAAGCCTCATACTCGGCTGTATTTGAAAGGATTTTTTCCTCTAAACCTGATAATGTAACCTTTATCTCGTCCAGCTTTGCAACCCAGAGAGAAACTTCCAGCGTTTTTCTTTCATCTCTCAGCAAAAGATATTTCTTTGCCTTTTCCGACTGTGTTTTCAAAGGTCCGATACGCCCCTCAAGCTCGCCTAAAATATCAGTGAGTCTGAGAACATTATCCTCAGCTGCCGTTAGCTTTCGCTCCGCTTCCGCCTTTTTGTATCTGAATTTTGATATTCCCGCTGCCTCTTCAAAAATCTCACGACGCTCTGTTGATTTCCCTGAAACTATATCGGCTATTCTTCCCTGACCGATAATTGAATATCCGTCACGGCCGAGACCCGTATCCATAAAAAGCTCAACAATATCTTTAAGGCGTACCTGATCGCCGTTTATTATGTATTCGCTATCACCATTTCTATAAAGCTTTCTTGTGATAGATACAAGGTCCTTATCGAAATTCAGCGATCTATCTGAGTTATCTATATTGAGAGTAACAGACGCAAATCCAACCGACTTTCTCAGCTGAGTTCCTGCAAATATTACATCTTCCATTTTTCCGCCTCTTAGGCTTTTTGAAGACTGCTCTCCCAACACCCAGCGAACAGCATCGCCAATATTAGACTTTCCGCTTCCGTTAGGACCTACAACTCCTGTTAATCCCTTATTGAAGTCAAGCACGATTTTATCGGGAAACGACTTGAATCCGTGCATTTCAAGTGATTTCAAATACATATATAATACGCCTTTCTGATTCTTTTTATTCTGCCTCTATACCAATCAATCTGATACTTTCTTTTTGCTTGTTATCCTGAACAATTTTGATCTCTATTCCTATGTCTCTAAAATACTCTATATTAGATTTTTTCTGACCTATGACCTTGCTTGTAAGCTTTGGTCTTACGCTAATAACCGCTTTTATGACTTTCTTATCAACGTCCTCAATCAGACGGGAGATCTCTTTTTTATAAAGCTCGCTTTCGCACAATTCCCTAAATGCAGGGTGATAAAATCCGCCAATACAATCCTTTTCCACAACCTCGCTTGCGTGAAGCCCAAGCTTTATAACAGGTATTCCGTTTTGCTCAAACAGGGATAAAATCTGTGCCGACAGTTCAACCGCACAATCAAAGCTATATGGAACATACTCACCGCTTTTATATAAATCACCAAGCGATGTGTTCTCCATAATTACCACAGGATAAATCCTAGCCTCGTCAGGCTCAAGCCTGATAAGCTCTTTCGCTGTGTGTAAATCAATCTCAGGGGTGGACTTATATAATCCTACCATCATCTGAAGTCCCAGCCTGAATCCATATTCCTTTATCAGCTTTGATGAGCATATAATATCTCGGCGTGTGTGGCCTCGCTCGTTAGCAGTTAGAACTATATCATTCATCGACTGACATCCAAGCTCAATAGTCGTCACACTATTCTCTTTCAGGATATTCAGAATATCCTCATCAATACAATCAGGTCTTGTGGAAATTCTTATCCCCTTAAATTTTTCCTTACCTATAAAGGGCTGTGCTGACGATAGAAGTTCATACATATATTCACGGTTGATTGCCGTAAAGCTTCCGCCAAAAAATGCGATTTCAGTGTCTGCTCTGTCTGCTACATCAATCTCCTGCATCGCTTTGCTAAGCGTCTTTTCAATATCATGTTTATGAGGAATATCAGTCTGCCCTGTGATTGAATGCTGATTACAAAAGCTGCATTTGTGGGGACAGCCCACATGCGGAATGAAAAATGATATATTATTTTTTGCCATATCCCATAAGCTCCAAAGCCTCTTTTGCCGCCGTTTGTTCAGCGTTTTTCTTGCTTTTGCCTGTTCCCTCGCCGATAACGTTTGAGTTAAGCATAACTCTTACGGTAAATTTTTTATCATGATCAGGACCGCTTTCGTCTACCAGACGATATTCGATATTCTCCTCAGGATTTCGCTGGATAATCTCCTGAAGAATTGATTTATAATCCTCGTTGCTGTCCTTTTTCTTTGAGATAATATTGTCGGGCATAAATCTCATAATATGATCTTTTGCAGCCTCTAATCCACCGTCTAAGTAAATCGCTGCAATTACCGCCTCAAAAGCATCAGACACAGTTGAGGGGCGTTTATTTCCCTGACTTCTCATTTCACCCTTGCCCAGCAATATAAAATCGCTTAGTCTTATCTGATCTGAAAACTCAAACAGTGCTTTTTCACAAACAAGAGATGCTCTTACTCTTGTAAGCTCGCCCTCCGGCAAATGCTTAAAATGCCTGTATAAATAATCTGAAACAACGATTGACAGGACAGAATCGCCCAAAAACTCCAAGCGTTCGTTGCTTCTTAAATGGCTTTTTTTCATCTCGTTTGCATAAGAAGAATGTGAAAGAGCCTCAAACAGAAGCTTTTGATTTTTAAATTTATAGCCAATTATATCTTCAAACTCATTGAGTTTGCTCTCTATATTTTCTAAATGACTTATCATAACATTCCCTCTCAAAAAGTCTTTTTTTATGTTTTCTATCAGGACTTATTTTTATTCTCTTTTAATTTAAGTAAACTTTTTCCTACCTCGCCTATAACATCGGTCTCTGTGAATTTATATGCTTGTTTTATCGCATTATAAAACGCTTTCGCATTCGAGCTTCCGTGTGCCTTTATTACAGGCTTTGCTGTTCCCAGAAGCGGCGCTCCGCCATATTCGGAATAATCCATTCTCTTTCTGAACCTTTTCACCTTACCAAGAAGAAGAATTGCCGCAAGCTTAGATTTTAAACCGGAAAGCAGCATATCCTTAAGTTCGTGAGAAAACAGCTTTGCAACACCCTCATAGAGCTTTAGCATTATATTTCCGGTATATCCGTCTGTAACAACAACATCACAAGCGCCGTTTGGTACCTCTCTTGCCTCAACATTTCCGCAGAAGTTAAGTGGTACAGACTTTAGCATATTATATGTCTCAATTTCAAGCTCTCTGCCCTTTGACGGCTCTTCACCTATGTTGGCAAGCATAACCTTTGGACTGTCAACAGACATAATCTTATTCATATAAATGCTTCCCATAACCGCAAACTGAACAAGCATTTCAGGTCGGCAATCGACATTCGCTCCTGCATCCAAAAGCATAACCGGGCTTTTCCTTGTCGGTAAAATTGTAGCAAGAGCCGCTCTTTTTATACCCTTTAGCCTCTTGACAATAAATGTTGCGCCAACAACAAGCGCTCCCGTTGAGCCAGCAGAAACAAAGGCGTCTCCCTCGCCGTCTGCAAGCATTTTCAATCCAACTGCCATAGAGCAATCAGACCTCGATTTTATAATTTCAGTCGGCTCCTCGCATATATCTATAACGCTTGGCGCATGCTTTATTTCAAATGGTGATATGTCAAGAGAATAATCCTTTGCACATTTTCTTATTTTCTCCTCGTCACCGACTAAGCATATATCAGCATCGATCTCTTTTTTTGCATCAATGCTTCCTCTTATGACTTCAAGCGGGGCATTATCTCCGCCGAAAGCGTCAATTATTATTTTCATATTTGAATTATGCTCCGTCAGGAGCATTCCTCCTTTCGATGTTTTGCGTAGTGTTGCTTTCAACATTTCGGACATTATCCGAAAATCGCAAAACTCATAAGTTTGAAAATTTCAATCAGAAGCTTTAGCCCATTCATCTACATAATAATTTTTAAACTTTATATCTCCTAATTATGTTAAATTCTATGTTCGTCAATTATACTGCGAAGACTTTCCAGTCCCCTGACTGCAATTTGTCTGTATCTTTCCTTTTTATCTCTGATTCTATCTTCAAGGGGCGGAAGTATACCCATATTTGCCCCCATAGGTTGAAAATTCACTACCGTTTCGTCGCTTATGTATTTAGACAAAGCACCTATCATAGACTCTCTCGGCAATGTGAGCATATCTAACCCTTGAAGCCGTCTGAGCATATTTTTTCCGGCTATAATTCCGCTTGCCGCCGACTCGATATACCCCTCTACGCCTGTTATCTGCCCGGCGAAAAAGATGTTTTGATGCTCACGCATATTAAAATGCTCAGTTAAAAGCTTTGGCGAATTTATAAAAGTATTTCTGTGCATTACACCATATCTCATAAATTCAGCATTTTCAAGACCCGGTATAAGAGAGAAAACTCTTTTCTGCTCTCCAAACTTTAAATTAGTCTGAAAACCAACTAGATTATAAAGAGTGCCGTCAAGGTTTTCTGCCCTTAACTGAACAACAGCATATGGTCGCTTACCTGTGTGAGGATCTGTCAGTCCGACTGGCTTCAACGGACCAAAACGCATAGTGTCCTCACCTCTGCCGGCCAGAACCTCAATCGGCATACAGCCCTCATAAACCTTGAACTTATCCTTTGATTTTGAATTATCAAGGCTTTCTTTTTCAAAAGCTTTCAGCTCTACTGATTCAGCATTGATAAGCTCATTATAAAATCTAAGATACTCGTCACGATCCATAGGACAGTTTATATAATCCGCTTCTCCCTTTCCGTAGCGAGATGCAAAAAATACCTTATCCTTTTCAAGACTTTCATAGGTTACAATCGGCGCTGCCGCATCGTGAAAATACAAGCAATCTCCGCAGAGCTCATTTATTGATTCTGCCAAACCGTCTGATGTCAGCGGACCTGTAGCTATAATAACATTTTTATCAAGGGGAATTTCACAAACCTCTTCATTTATGACCTCGATATTCGAGATTGACTTTATACGCTCAGTTATAAAATCGGAAAACCCCTCTCTGTCAACCGCTAACGCTCCGCCTGCTGAAACTCTGTTCTCATTTGCCGATTCCATAGTGATAGAGCCGAGTATTCTCATTTCTTCCTTTAACATTCCTGCCGCAGATTCTAACCTGTCCGCTTTAAGAGAATTTGAGCACACAAGCTCAGCAAAACCGTTATATTTATGTGCCGGCGAATACTTTTTGGGCTTCATTTCATAGAGCTTAACTTTAGCTCCACCCTCTGAAAGAGCAAATGCTGCTTCAACTCCTGCAAGTCCTGCTCCGATAACGATTACCTCTTTATTCATCTGACAAATCCTTTTCATAACCGCAATCAGGCTTGTGACAGAGAAGCTTGCCCTTCTTTCCGCCCTTTTGGAACAATGTTGAACCACAGTCGGGACATTTATCGGCTGTCGGGGTATCCCATGTCATAAACTCACATTTAGGATTATTCTCACAACCAAAATACTTTTTACCCCTCTTTGATTTTTTCTCCAAAACCTTTTTCCCACAGTATGGACATCTTCCTTCTGTTTCTATAACTATCTTCTTTGTATTAGAACACTCAGGAAAGCCAGAGCAAGCTAAGAACTTTCCGAATTTTCCGAGCTTTATTACCATAGGCTTGCCACAAACCTCACATACCTGATCGGTCTGCTCATCAGGGATCTTAACCCTTTTTCCTTCCATGGTCTCTTCAGCTTTGGTCAGCAGTTTATCAAAATCCTTATAAAACGTATCGAGAGTCTTTGTCCACTCTTTCTTCCCCTCTTCGACATTGTCAAGGTCGTCCTCCATTCGGGCGGTGAACTTTAAATCCACTATTCTGTTAAAATGCTCAAGCATAAGCTTTGTTATAACCTCGCCTAAAATTGTCGGCTTGATTTGCTTACCCTCACGCTCAACATAGTTTCTGTCAAAAATAGTTTTTATCGTTGAAGCATATGTTGAGGGACGGCCAATTCCATTTTCCTCAAATGCCTTAACAAGCGTTCCCTCAGTATATCTTGCAGGTGGTTGAGTAAAATGCTGATTGCCTGCAAGCGATTTAACGATAAGCTTATCTCCCTTTTTAAGCTCAGGAAGAACCTTCTTTTCATCGTCCTTTGAGGAATCATCATAAATCACGGTAAATCCGTCAAACTTCACAGTATGTCCCGACGCCTTGAAAACACAACCATCAGCTTCAATATCAACGGTAACGGTATTCAAAAGACAGTTTTCCATCTGGCTTGCAATAAATCTCTCCCAGATAAGCTTATATAGCTTATACTGGTCGTTAGTCACACCGCTTTGCTTAACCTGATCAGGCGTAAGCGATGGAATCGTCGGTCTTATCGCCTCGTGAGCGTCCTGTGCATTACCTCTTGTCTTGAATTTCTTAGGCTGTTTCGGAATATAATCCTCACCGAACTTTTCTATTATAAACTTATGAGCATTAGCTCTCGCTTCTTCTGAAATTCTAAGGCTGTCGGTTCTCATATAGGTTATAAGTCCAACCAGTCCCTGTCCCTTTATATCAACACCCTCATATAGCTCCTGAGCAGTTCTCATTGTTCTTGTTGTCTGAAAACCAAGTCTTCTTGAAGCATCCTGCTGAAGTGTTGAAGTAGTGAAAGGCGCTTGTGGTGTTTTCTTTCTGACGCTCTTCTTGATATTCGCAACAACAAATTCAGCGGAATTAAGCCTTTCAACAAGCTTATCAACAGAAATATGATTATCCGCCTCAAACTTCTTACCGTCAACGGTGGAGAGAGTTGCATCAAACACTTTTCTCGAACCATCAGGGCGGAGTTTAGCATCAATCGACCAGTATTCCTGCGACACAAAGCTTTTTATTTCATTTTCTCTGTCAACGATCATTCTAACAGCCGCCGACTGAACTCTTCCGGCAGATAATCCTCGCCTTACCTTTTTCCATAAAAACGGAGACAGCTTATATCCTACTATTCTATCCAGAATTCTTCTTGCCTGCTGTGCATTGACCTTGTTTAAATCAATAGTTCGAGGAGCTTTTATTCCCGCCTCTATGCCCGACTTGGTAATCTCATTAAAGGTTACTCGGTTGTTATCATTCAAATCAAGATTCAATATGTTTGCCAAATGCCACGAAATGGCTTCGCCCTCTCTGTCGGGATCGGCAGCAAGATAAACATTATCAGCTTTTTTTGCCTTCTTCTTTATATCAGAAATGGTTTTTTCCTTTCCCTTTATGTCGATATACTCGGGCTTAAAATTATTTTCAATGTCAACACCTATTTTAGACTTAGGTAAATCACGAAGATGTCCCATAGAGGCGATAACCTCATAGTCTCCCTTTAGGTATCTCTTTATTGTTTCCACCTTTTTAGGCGACTCAACTATAATAAGATTAGACATACTAATCACCATACCTTTCAATAAGTTAGCAAAACGGTTTTTCCTAATAAAAATCTTCCTAGATATTTCAACCTAACAAACAACACAAATGTAAAAAGAAAATTATGAAAGCATATATCTCTTTCCCGAAAGCGATGTTACAATTCCCAAAAGCTCAAGCTCAGTAAGCTCAACAAACAAAGTCGATATATCCAAAGACAGCTTTTCACAAAGCTGGTCAACATGCATAACACCGCCTGACAGCTCATCATATATCCTCTTTTGAATCTCGCTTAAATCAGAGGTATCAACATAAGTTGCTGTGATGCTGAGCGTTTCGCTGTTATTATCAACCGTACTCAGCTGATTAAGCTCTCTGTCCATTTCGCGTTCCCGCTTTGGTATCTTTGGCTTATTCGCTCTCTCACGGTCTTTTTTGTGCGTTGAATCGCTCAGCTTTCGCTCGATTGTAATAAGCCTTGAATCATTCGGGACAAAATTTAATTTATGCGAAAAATTGTTAAGATATTCATCGGAAATATCCTCGGCAGAAAAAACAGGAATAGCACCGTCTTTTAACAGATCTCTCTGGCCGAAATATCTCTTGTCAAAAATATCGTGCGGAACTATCGTGAATATATCCTTACCCTGATTAAGCGCGATCGACGCTGTGCTTAATGCACCGCTCCTCTCGCTGGCTTCAATCACAAAAACACCCATACTCAGCCCTGCAAGCAATCTGTTTCTCGCAACAAAATCATTAGAGCGAGGCTTATGATCAGGGAAATATTCGGATATAACCGCACCACATTTCCCGATAGACATTTTTAGCGATGTTGAGCCTGACGGATAATCATAATCCAATCCGCAGGCTAAAACAGCGACAGATTTTTCATTATTAAAAAGTGCAACTTCATTCGCAAGCGAATCAGCCCCAACGGCAAACCCGCTGGCAAAGCGTATTCCTTTCTCTAATATCGATGTCAACAAAACCTGTTCAGCATTAAGGCTATATACTGAACAATCTCTCGCTCCCACAACTGCTATTATAACGCTTTCGTTCAAAAAACTCAAATCGCCGAAGCTGAACAAAACAGACGGCGGATTTGAAATTTCTCTTAACATCTGAGGGTAATCTTCATCTTCATAACAATATATATTGATATCCCTTTGCTCACAATAGCTTATCGTCTTAAGAACATCATTCATTGTCACCGAGCATAGCTTGATTTTTTCATTCGGGAAAATCCCACTGGGAATTCTACCTGTTGTAACATCATCATAAAAATCCTTTACGCTGTCATAACCTCTTAATGCCTGCCACTTTCTGGGGTTAGCAGGTCCGAAAGCAATAGTCAGCCATATCCAGTATTTTAAGCTTTCATATCTGTCAATACTCACAGTCATTCCCTCACTTTCATTGTCAGTTTGTCGTCTTATGCCTTTGTCATTTCCCACATCAGAATAGCAGATGCAATGCCGGCATTAAGCGAATCAATGTTCCCATTCATCTCTATTGTGATACATTCGTCACAAATGTTATAATGCTCACCTTTAAGTCCGTTTCCCTCGTTCCCTATAACTATTGCGCAATTCTCAGGAAACTCAACCGAGCGGATTTCTCTCGCTTCCTTTGATACAACTGATGCATATACCCTAACGCCATTTGCTTTGAGCATACTGAAAACATCAAAAAAATCGTCCTCGATAAATATATTCAGTCGAAATAGACTTCCCATTGTTGAACGCACGACCTTGGGGTTATACAAATCGCAGCAGTTTTCACAAAGTATAACGCCGGAAATACCCGCAGCATCGGCGGTTCTTAGAATAGTACCGAGATTTCCGGGATCCTGAATGTTATTCAAAACCACATGTTTTCCCTTTAATTTCTGACTGCATAAAGACTTGTTTTCCGGCTTGTTAATTATAGCAAATATTCCTTGATTAGTCTTGGTATTGCTTAGCCTTTTAGCAATTCCATCACTGATAAGCAGAATTTTATCAGCATATTCCTCTAAAAAATCTTTATTCTTTTCAAATGCTGTTTCTGTTGCAAATATGCGTTGAATATCTGATTTTTCTAAAACTGCATCTCGTATGAGTCTGCTTCCCTCAAGGGTAAATTGATTATGCTCATCACGAGTTTTTTTATTTGCAGAAAGCTTTACATACAGCTTAACATTTGAATTTTCATTACTTGAGATAAGCATAAAATCCCCTTATTAAATACAACTTTTAACATTTCATATAAACAACAAAACACGCCGGAGCATTTACACTCAGCGTGTTAATTTGTTTAGTTAAGAGCAGTCTTTGCCTGCTCAACTATTGACTTAAATCCTTCCGGATCGCTGATTGCGATTTCTGAAAGCATCTTTCTGTTCAATGTAATTCCGGCTTTTTTAACGCCGTTCATAAACTGTGAGTAGTTAATACCGTTCATCTTGCAGGCAGCAGAAATTCTTGTGATCCAGAGCTTTCTAAAATCTCTCTTCTTCTGCTTTCTTCCGATATACGCATATTGTCCTGACTTCATTACGGCTTCCTTAGCCATTTTGAAGTG
>CANQJW010000031.1 GCA_947624345.1 uncultured Clostridia bacterium
TTAACAGCGGACTACCAATAGATACAAAAACAAGCCAGACAAATAGTTTGCCTAGCTTGTCGATTGGCTCCCCAAGCCATAACCAAAGCGAACTCATTATACAAAATAACTTTATATACTTGATAATTCATAAATGTTTAATATAAGAAAAAGCAGGGCAAAAACACCCTGCTAATTAAAAATAAATCCTTTCCCCTTCTAATGTCATATCGTAACTAAACGACCGCCACAAAGCCTCTTTAGCTTTCTTGTTAATATGCATACGCCTTATTCTGTTGTATATCCTTTCCTTTGTTCCCTCTCCACTTATTTCGTCTAATTGCTTGCGTGAAATAAGGAAATCAGCATAACTCATACCGTTTTTATTTGCTTCAATAGCATATTTCACCTTTTTATCCGGCTCATAGTTAGCTCTCTCAACTCCAGTCTTAGCTATTTGAGTGGCAAAATCGTATGTATTAGTAATGAGTTTTTCTTTATCTTCATTTGAAGCAGAATTAAAATCAGAATTTTTTGATAGGTCAAGTAAAACACTGTGAGCAATCTGTCCTCTAGTTGTAGCAAAGGCTGTATATTCTTCGGCGGTAAGACGTATTTTTTCACCGTTAGCAGCAAAATATTTATTTGCAGTTGTAGGAAGTATTTTGTCCTCCTTTCTTTTCTCATATAATTTATCAAGCATTTTTTCGGCTTCATCAACCTCAATTTTAGAAACATAACCAGGTGAAATAAAATTTTCAAAAATTCTTATTCCGATATTATCTTCCTTTTCCTGTTCTCCCCACTCATTCACATAAGGTTCTAATAAGTAAGTAGCACCGGGTATTTTCTTAATAATCTTATTTTTAAATTGTTGCTCTGTGTTAGTAAGATATTTTGAAATAAAAGTATCTTTAGATTTGTCGATATAAGAACTTCTTCTCGTGTTATCAATGGTGCTAGCCACTTTTCCAAAAATAGTAGGCACAGCTTGTCCTAAGTATGAGGTTGTAGCATATAGTCCGCTATCTACAACAGGACTTTCACTATACTTAACATTATTAATTAAATTATCAATTCCACTAAGTACAGACATTTCAAACATAGGATCAAACATTGTACTTGCCAAATCCTGATAATCTGAACCGGTTAGTCCACTCATGTCTTTTTCTATTAGTTCATGTGTCTTTGCACCTACAAACAAAGGTATAGCAGCAGGACAAGCCCAATCAAATGTATATGAATATCCGAATAATTCTATTGAATATGCCTGATGTCCTTGCAATTCTTCAAAATTCTGTTCTTTTTTATCATCACCTAAACCTACTTTCAATAGTCCAAGCGAACCTAACCACAGTCCTAAAGCGTATATTCCTGCTCCTGTTAGTCCTGCTGAAATCCTGTCTATATATTCACTGGCAGTGATTTTTCCAGTTTTCAAATCATAGATGTCTTTAGTAACATTTTTTATAAGACCAAGCGGACTATATTCTGCAGCACGTTTTGCAATATTTATCGGCGTTTTCTTAAATGGAATAACTCCTTCTACAATTACCTCAGTCGCTAAATTTGCCTTTGCAATTCGACTTATAGTATCTGCTATTTTAGATGCGTCTCTGTATGTAGCCTTTTGCGCTTCAGTAATTGCTCTTACTCTTCCTCTGTCAATAGCAGCTCGACGTTCACCTTCAGCTTTTTTATCTGATAATTCATTAAGTGAGATGTTATTTGACTGCAAATACATACCTAACGCACGTTCGTAATGGTGCTTTAAAAATATGCCGTCTTCTGTTTCTAATAAATTAGAGTTAAAATTTCTTAACCCCTCAAGTATCTTATTTTTAAAAATAACTCTGTTAGACTTTATCATATCAGTTGACTCATATTTTCCGTTGCCTGTTAATTCAGCCTTAACATAATCGAAATCCTGCTTTGCAAATTCTTTATAAGCTGCTTTGACTTTTATAGCCTTTGACTTTTCTATATCACCCTTTAGAAATGCTTTTTCTAAACCATAAGCAATCCCATTTTTCATACTAACAGCAGGCATAAATATGGCATTTCCTACTATGTTTCTTATATGCGTGGTAGGATTAAACAGCATAGACATATATCGCCAAGCATTCCATTTGTCAATCCAAGTAGCAGGTACTTGTTCGCCTATATTTTTAGTTATTTCTGCTTCTGCTTCTTCAATTTCTGTTTGTGTTTTTGCTTGTGCTAATTTTAATGCCAAATCCTCGTCTATTTTAATTTGCGGAATATCCTTGCCCTTTGCTAATTTGTTTGCATACTTTGCTTGATAATCAGCATTCATTCTCCGTACAGTTTGTTCAACGTAATATAACTTTCCTATACCAGAGGATTTCTTTAACAGCCTCATAGCTTGTACTGTCTGTCCTGCTGTGGTTGCCATTTCAGCAAGTTCACCTGTAAGCTGTATAACTTTTTTGGTCTCATTGTTTTGTGCGGCATACCGTAACAAAAGCTCACCTTTAGCAACGTCTAAAGCAGATACCTTATGATTTCTGTTGCTCATAACTCGCCAGTCGTTCCATTGCTTCTCGGTAACGCCCTTACCCTTATTATCAAGCCACTCTTTAGCTATTGTAAGCGCTTTTTCATTGCTCAAAGGCATATAAGACACAGCGCCTTTGACTATTTGCTTATCGACCTCATTAACCATTTCATCAGTCAGCGCACCGCTTTCGAGAATGGTCTTTACAAATTCTCTTACGCGCTTGTCTTTGCTTGACCTTTCAGGTACATCAATATCCCTTACAGGATTTTCGCCTTTTTTCTTTGTGCCGTATTGCTCGTTAAGAGCCTTCATTTGACTTTCTACATCAGGGTCTAATGAGTATTTTTCTTTGGTTTCTAAAGATTCATTATTGCTTGATGTTCCATCTCGTCTGCTTCTTCGTGCATTTTCAATGTCTGCCTCTGTATTTCCCTTATTTCTTCTTTTGTAAGTTTCCTGTATGTTTTCTGTTCCTCTGATGTAAATTGGGTCTTGCCCTCTTTCGACATCGTTTGAGTATTCTGAGTATCCATCTAATAAATCTCCTTTCATTCTCAATATGTCGTTAAATACCCTTGTAGGTTTATTTTGATAATTGAATGACAATGACGGGTCTAAAAATCTTCCGTCTGTAAAAAATCTATTAATCATTCTTCCCAGTGATTTATTCATTGGAAGTTTATTCAAATGTAAGTGTACACTATAACCCTTTTCTTTTAAGCCAATAATTTGTTGAACAAGTTTTATGTAGTCACTTCCAACAATAGGTAAAACTATATTTTCTCTATTGCTTATTGCTTTTTCAAGTATTATTTCATTGATCAGCTTGCTTTCTTCATGAACATTATTAGTACCATAGCCATTATTAAACTCAGGTAGCTTTTCCTTGATTACATCGCAGTCTACAATTCTGGATTGATATGTCTCTGATAATGGATTAGCAAGCACTGTTGATTTTCCTGCTGCAGGAAGTCCGATTACAATATCTATTCTATTTTCTCTTGCAACATTACCATTGTACACCCATTCTCCGTTTTTTGCAAGTCTTGCACTTCCAAGTTTTTCAACTTCGCTTTGTATATTCTTTCTTAACTGCTGTCTTTCCTCAGTATTAATATCTATTGTTGGCTTGTAAGGACCTCTTTTTATATATCCTTCTTGTATTTCAGGAAGTTCACTAATTAAGTCTAAAGTAACAGATTTATTTTGTGCCAACCTATCTAATACCATTTGTGTTTTTTTACACGGTTTTATTGGTGTCCATTTGTTTTTGTTCTCTATAGAGTATTTTTTTGTATCATTTTCAGAATTTTTTCGTATATTACTATTGACAATAACATCATTCTGTGATATATTATTGTTATTGGCAGATGAAGTTAATGACTTATTGAGATTATTTAATTTCAATTTGGTGACTTCATCTGTCATTTTAATTTTATGAATATGGAATCTGTTACCCATTTCAGATCTTCTTATATCCATATTCACAATATATTTTTTACCATCAATAATTATAGGTGATGTTAAATATGCATATGTAGTCGGACTGTTTGAATCGTGCTGATTAGGTTGCTCCTTTGCTCTAACCTCGCCGTATTTAATCAATTTTGCAAGATTAGTCATAGTAGCTAATTTTGCTTTTTTCTTGTAAAATGAAATGTTTTTATAAGCATTGTCATTACCAAAGGTTTCATTGATACCTTTTCTCCATATTTCAATTTTCATTCCTGTATCTATGTTAGTTATTGGTTTTGATTGAGTTTCAGTTGATATGTATCTATTTAATAAATAATTATATACCTTTTTCTTAACTTCCGTTAAATCATTAATATTTTTAATATCAAATTTATCAGCAATACCTTCAGTCGTAACCCTAATATCAGGATTATAACCGCCTAGCTTTTTACTGTATTTTACTTCATTTGAATATGTTCCGTTTTTCCTAACATCATTAAATGCCTTTGTATAAAGCTCCTTAATGTGTATAAGGTCTCTCTGTGCCGCTGTAATATCTTTAGAATTTCTAACAAATCTTTTGAGATTATCAATCATTTTGTGAATAAAATCTACTACCTTTGCAAATAGCTTTTTATCCTTATACGCAAGCTCCCTTATACATTCTTCATTAGTCAACAATTCATCTGCAATAAAGTCAGCTATAAGCTCTCGCTCCGCTTCTTCTTTTGTCAGCTCCTTGCCGTTCTTTTCATATAATTCCTGACGTTTTGATATTTGTGCCTTGTGTGTTGTATCATTGGAAGTAAGATAATCGTCATAAACTCGGCTGTTCAGTATAAATGTTTTAAGCTGGTCGTAGTAATTTGATTGTTCAAGGGTATGTGTAAGCTCGTGTGCAAGAATAAAGTTAAATTCAGAAGCACTGTTTGCTTTGTTATTGACGTAGCTCTCGTTTATAAATACTTCGCCGTTTTGTTCATATCCTCTTACAGAAGTATCGCTGTTATAAACATTGATTTTTACACCCAGAGCATTTGACAGGCTCTTAGCTGACTGCCTTACATTGATTTTACTTGTTTCACTTTTAGCTTGAATATTATCTTTTTTATTCTGCGAAGCACGTTGATTACTAACATCAGTTTTTCTAACACCGCTTGTAACATTAGTTGTATCATCTGTAAAAGTTCCGTTAGCAGTATTACGCCCTGCATTTATAGCGGCATTAAATGTTTTTTCTCCCAGTATGGCTCTGACTCCTCTGGTTTGTGAAGCTATTGTATCCATACTCAGACCTTCTTCAGCCATTCTATAAACCGAATTAAAAGCAACAGAATAATTTTCCGCTGTATTTTTACTGCTATCATAATTTAATATGAATGTGTTAGCGGTACTGCTATTATACTTTCCTGCATTTGATAAAATGATTTCAGCATTTTTATTATCAGAAAAGTCAATAGTATCTGCAGGCACAACTTCGCCATTTGTCATTAACAATTGAACAACGCCATTTTCAACAGACTCTACCTTTCTTATGTTGGTTGAGCCTGTTTTTTCACTTGAAATATCAAGTTTTATAATTTTATTGGAATTGTTCACGACCCTCTTGAATGTACTTTTTAAGTTATCTGAAACATTGTCGCTAAACGTATTGTTATTCGGAGCTTCTGTTTCATCATCTGCTGTTAAATTTTCGGGCATAGCTTCGCTGACCTCGCTTAATTGCGAAGTCATATTAGGCTCTGTAGCGTTCTGTAATGCCATTTGATTAGTATTGGTTAAATTACCCTCATCAGCATTTAAAACCTCATCTGGGCCATTCTCGTTTGAATTTTCTACTAAATTCTGATTGCTTTGCATATCGTTTCTAATATTATTCAGAATTGTAGCTGTATCAATATTTTTTATTCCGTTCTGAGCTTGATTTATTACTGCCCGAACAACATCATTATCAGTGTCAGGAGTTATCTTGCTTTCCTTTAAGTCTGCCATTTGTTCAAGCATATTAGAAGCAGTTTCATCATACTTTAATTCAGCAATTTCACTATCAGTAACTTTTTCGCCGCTGTCAATTTTATTGATAGTTTTCGTTAATCTTTTTGCTTTTTCCTGACTGGTTTCTGTTTCAGAAAAAACGGCTTCTACGGTTGGAGGTTCAATATTATCAGTTTGATTTTCATTTTGTTTTTCGTCAAGTAGTTGTTCTTGATATGCGTTATATATATCCTTAGCTTTTGAAAGTTTTTTATCTGAAATTCTGTTGGCAACAGCAGTTGCACCTTGTTGTATTCCAGCACCCACAGTACCGCCAAAGAAACCACCTAAATAAGACTTCATTTCATTACTAGGATTAATAACAGCGTTATCATCTTCTGTTGAAAACAATGGTTTATCCTTATCGTATATGCTTTTTGAAGTAAGTCCACTTACTAAATCCTGCTTTACTTCTTCCAGACCCTCTTCGTTACCAACTTTTATTAATTTTTTTAGACCTTTTTGAGTACCATCTTCAATACCACCGCCCATTTCAATGGTGGCATTAATTAAACCTGTATATATAGCTGATAATTGTGCTTCTTCTTGACTTGCACCATTTTGTTTTGCTTCTTCATATGCGTTACCTCCCTCTTGAATAACAGAAGTCCAAAAGGTTGGTTGTTTTGCCATCGTTTTTAATGAAGATAAAACTTTCGTGCTAGTTGTTGCGTTTCCAAGTGTTTCTCCAGCATTTATAGCAGTCGATGAACCTCCGCTCATTAATGCAAATGCTATTTGTGGCACCATTTGTGCGACAATTTTTGTACCCTCACCTGCTATTTGTGTGCCTTTACCTACATACCTAGATTTACTTGCTAAATATTCATCATCATTATCTGCTACATTACCATAGTAATCAGCTATATCATTCAAGAATCCTAATCCTAAATCGTTCAGTTCTTCTCTAACACCTAAAAAATCTCTTACATCAGTAGTAATGTTTTTGTTAAGGTGAGCTAAACTGTTTAAAGCACTTCTTCCAATGTATGATAAAGTTCCTTTCCAGCTTTTATTGTAATCAACCATTTCCTGATATGTATCAAAGCCCTGTGTTTCCAAATCTTTTTTTAGTTGTTCTGCTTCGTATTTTTGCGCTTTTGATATTTGTTCACGTCTATCCTGCATTAATGTATCATTAATAGCGTTACGAACTTTTGATTGCTGATTATTTAATTTTGCATTTTCATCATGCAAAGACCTTTCTGCATTCTTTTCTAAATTTTCTTTATAATTGTGAACAAACCAAGCAGAATATAAATTATCGTCTGAAACATTTATCGGTGCGTTATATCCCGATTTTATAGCTTTTCGTTCATTGTCTATTTCCTGTTGTCTTTTTTTGTTTTTTTCTATTTCGTCATAATCTTCTGCTAAAGGCTCAACAACATTATTTCTCTCGTCTCGCTTTTTCAAATTAGCTTCTTCAACTTCTAATTCATTAAGCCTGTTTTGGTTGCTTTGCCTTCGCACTATTTCATTTATATTTGACTTTAATGCATCTGCTTTTCTTTGATTTCGTTCTTTAGTAAACACTCTAGCATTTTCATCATTGTAATTGTGCTGAGAAATATAATCATTAAGATAGTTATTCTCAGTTTTATCTAAATTATCATTTGAAATATTACTATTATTAGATTTGTTTTTTACGTTTCTTTTAGGTGGATTAAATTGTACATTAGTTTTTCTATTTCCAGTTAATTTTATAACATTGGCTTTTTTTACTGTGTTTTTTTGCTCCCTCTGCTGTATTTTGTTATAATTTTCTTCAGCCTGCTGCTGTTGCTTTCTATAATTTTCAGATCTTTTCGCATTAGTCTTTTCGATATGCTTTAAACGCTTTTCAAATTCTGTCATAATAACCCTCTCATTATAAATTATTATCTATGTATTTTATTAAACTGTTATATTCCTTTTTTGTGAGTTTTCCTTGCAAATAACGATTTTCAATTTCGCTGACAGCATACTGTTTCTTACCCAATGGATTATTATTAATAAAATTATCAATATAAGCCTTTGCACTTACATATTCCTTAGCAAAATTATAATCTGTCGCTTTATTTCCGCTTGACTTGTTTTTCAATGCAATAGCTGTATTCAAACTGCTTAACAGACTGCTACGTTCAGCATTAGTAATTTTACCGTTCTTATATGCCTTTTCAACTTTAGACTTAAAATCATCAGTTTTTCCGCTATCCACAAAAGATGTTATTTTAGATGCTAGTGTTAAATATCTGGCGGAAGCTGTTGAATTTTTGCTAGAAGAACCGCTACTTGTTGATTTACTGCTTAATGATGAACCGCTTGAAGTGCTTCTCGATGACGAGCTTCTTGTTGAACCGCCTGTATTATTAAGAGAAGCATATATTGCTGCGGTTTCAGCTTTTGTGTTTGCTGTATTTGCTTTTATATTAGCTGTACTAGCCTTTGTGTTAGCAACACCAGCGTCGCTTTCTGCCTTTTTCAAAGCATATTCCATTCCAAATTGTTTCGCATCCTGATCCATCTGTGCTTGGAATTGTTTTAAGGTCATTGTATTAGCGAAGTTTGTATTTGCTTGAGTTAAAAGATTATATAGTTTTTCTTGTTCAAGCTGATACATATTAACATCATTGTTATATGACCACTGGAACATATCCTTATAGTAATCCCTATTATCAGCATATTTAGCGTAATCTGATTCATCAAGGCTTTTTAAAGCAGATAGATAGTTATACTGATTTTGATTCCATTGATTAGCAAGCTCAGGAACTTTATCATTTAACGCCTGCATATAATTGTAATAGGCTTGTGCTGCTTGTCTACGCCCCATAGAGCTATCTGCACCGCCGTTTAGTGAAGCTACCTGTCCGCTAATATCACGAGAAGCGTTTAATCCCTCTCTTGTATACTGCTCTTTGTACTGCTGATATAGCTTATCAGAGTTCATATCATAACCATTTTCAATATTAGACAATGTACTTTTAATTTTATCTCCGTATTGAGATTGGTATTCCCCTAATGCGTTTAAACGATTTTTATAATTAGTGGTTTCATTAGAAACCGAGAATTGCGAATTACCATAATTCTTAGCAGCTTTATTCACCTGCTTCTGTGCATTCTTGATTTGCTTGCTTTGAAGTATTGATGTTGAACTTGTACTCATAATACATACCTTCCTTTCTTATATACCTATTGCCAACCACGATACTGTTGTAGTTGTATTGTCGTTTCTACATAGCAATATTTTAAATTTCTGTTTATTCCTATCGGTATAACTGCAAAAAACACTTTGCGGAACCGATGTATAAGGTGTCACCAATATTGACGGAGTATTAGTAAAAGACTTATCAAAAACTATAGTTTTTGTAATAGAAGCTCCACTGTTTTGGGGGGTAATAAGAACATTTCCCCATTGAATTTTTAGCCCGTTATTAAACTCAACAAGATTATTAGCCTTTGTTATGAACTTGCCTTGAAAAGAATCAATGGTTGATGAGCTAAAATTGTTTATTGTCAGATTTCCTAGTAAAAGCCCTAGTTCATCTGTAAATGATTGAAGAAACGACTCTATGTAAGAAGTTCTCGCCTCAAGTGTCGGTGCGTGATTTTTTTTATTAAATCTACTTAACAACTGTGCCATTATATTTCACTCGCTTCCTCAATAGTTTCTGTTATAGAATATATTTTGGCATTTCCTTTTCCGTAAAACCTCAAAGCCAAATGGTCGCAACGTCTAGGTATGATTGGGAAAACAACACTTGCCTTATCTGTTGCTGTAATATTATCCCCTACCTTTTCCCATTCTTCGTTATCATACTTTATGTCAATGCCTACCTGCGAATTATTATCAACCCATAATCTTATTTGTAATTTTGTAAAATACTTATTATCAGGTAAATCCGTGAGCAGATCACCAGTTGTTGCACTCCATAAAAAATCATCTTCTTCATAGCTTTTATTGAATACAGCCCCTGCAATATTTATGGTCCGTATTGTGTCTATATTCTCGTCCTCTTCAACCTCAAGTGCTAATAATCCTCTTGAAGTAGAACACATTGACATAAGTTTTTTATCTGAGTTATTTTCTTCAATATGCCAAAGCCCTTTTCCAATATCATATACATAAGTCGTATAAACTGTTTTATCGCTTTCCGTTGTTTCACAACAAGCATAATATTTATCTTTGTAACTGCCGGCGAAGCAACAATTGAGGGAAGTTACATCAAGCAAATTTCCAAGTTTTTCGCTAATATTTGTAGCGACAGAACCATCGTACAGATAGAAAGCGTCTGTTCCTTTGTATATAATAAAATTATCATATACAACGATCGAGCTTTCAGCACCCTCCTGCACGCCGTTTATGTGATATTCAACCAATTGCCAATCATCTGAATATGTGCCGTACAATTTATGTACACATTTTTCTTTAAAAAAGTAAACATTGTGATTAAATGAAACAATACCGGTAAAGTTCCCCTCAGTCAAAACACCTATATCATCTGCAGACATTGTTCCATTTTCTTCGTTTACGAAATCATGAATACGGCCAATAGCAGAAATAAATATTCTGTCACCTTCCTGATTACAAGCAAATAATCTGTTATCACTTGCGCAAGCAAATTTAACATTAAAGGAAAGCTCGTCCATCTCAGCGTCAACAACATAGCCTATTGTAGAGTCATATGATGGAGTATATCCTAGAAAACTTTTTGAAATAGTTCTTACCGTATCTTCGTCTTTTTCATCTTTCCCATCTGAAAACGAATCGTTTTTAGGAAAGTATTCACGCAATTTATAGTCAAGCCCACTTATGCCCGTGTTATCTGATTCAGCAAACTGAAAATTTTTCAAATACATTTCAAAAGCAATTTTATTAGCTGCTATCTCAGTTATCTTCATGTCTGCGCCTTGCTCTAAATTAT
Source organism: uncultured Clostridia bacterium (assembly GCA_947624345.1). Classification (GTDB taxonomy): domain Bacteria; phylum Bacillota; class Clostridia; order Oscillospirales; family Ruminococcaceae; genus UMGS1601. The sequence continues at coordinate 10,894 of CANQJW010000031.1, forward strand.
CGTCACGAATATAGTTATGAGGTAAAACTATTTCTCCATCTGATGAGTAAAAATGAATCAAAAATTTATTATTTGCATAATGTAATTGCTGATCTAATTCATATCCTTTTTTAACAGTTTTTTGAGTTTCTTTATTTACAACAGTACGCTTCCAAAAGTTTGCTGATTTTGCGGTATTCACAGTAAATTTCCAAGTCACTATGCTATAAGTTACTTTTTTTGCGTTATTTACAACTTCTACACTATCCGTTTCCACTAGGCGTTCAATTGTAATATTATTTGAATTGCCATTATCAAGACAAAATTCTGCCTTGTCGGACAGTCGTTCTTCTGTTGAATACTTAGTATCATATGTATACATTGACGGGATAGCTATTATTTTATTTCCGCCAACTATCAGATCTCTATCTCCTTCACATTCATCTGTCAACATTCCAATTACAGCGTTACCAACATCATTGTTTGTTCCTATTGACAAAGTATATTCATTACCAACTTCAAATGGTTGGAACACGCAAGTGATTACACCTCGACTCACATACTTGCTTTCACATTCAAATGTCCAAGAACTATCAACCGTAATTGTTAGTGTTTCTCCCACGCTTTCGCTTGCCACGCATAGTGATTTGATTTTATCTGTAAATGCAACATCCATACTTAAATAAGTGACACCTGTTCTAACAATGTGATTTGTACATACTGCTTTTATCTCGTTTAAATACATACTGTAGTTTATGCAACCATTTTTTAACCAATAAAAACGGTTGTTTACATAAACCATTCTCGATGAGCTTATATGTGTTTCAATTGCATCAGCATTGGGGATTATTATATAACTGTTCTCAGAGTTTAGGGTATATAATTGGTATAAATTCTTAGGAGGCGGATTATCAACAAAATACGACTTGACAATAGGAGCGTCTGCTTCATCAAAATATATCGCCAAAACACCTGTTGAGTCTCCGTAATTGGCAACTGTCAAATCTATTTTTTTAATTGAACAATAATCCTGACCCAATTTAATGTATTTATCTTTGTATTCGGTAATTAAAAATTTTATTGTATCATTATCCATACAATTTTTGTTTGCAACTTTTGTACGACAAATAGCCACAATATAAGGGCCAGAAATATATGTAGAAATACAAGACAAATATAGATTAGTTTTCAAATCTTCCACTTCGGGAATTTTTTTAATTGAATACCAGTTAAAATCGCTTTCACGCCTCTTTTTTCTTGGAGCAATACAAGGATAGCTGTCACTAGACATATTCTTCATATTTATAAACTCATTGCCTTGACAATCTTCTTTCTTATTTACTCCGCCAAAAGTGTTAATTGTTGCCTTTGACTGTACTATATCTGAAAGTTCGGGAAGATACATTATGTGCCTCCTTAATAATTGTTCAGCCTGGTTTTTGATATAGGCTTGTGCTTACGGTTGTACCATGCTTCAAATTCCGATAATACATTGTTATACATTATCATAGAATTGGAATACCTAAGCATTTCGTTATTGTTGTAATAAACTTGTGCCGATAGATAATGCTGATAAACGTCCGTATACGGTTCAGGAATTAAAAGTTCCCTTGACATATCATCTTCTGTATATTTATCAAATTTTTTTATTTGATTATCTTCATGTGTTAAAAAGACATCCTCAAAGATTTTCCCGTCTAAATCAGATAACCACCTTAATTTTTGCGGTATTTTATATTGATTAGGTCTGAGTTTGTCTAAGATTTCAATTGCTTCATTTACTTTCATGCTTTTCTCCTTATAACAAAAAGGGATAGGGATTTTACCCTACCCCCTAAAACGGGTTTATTGATTTGATAACTCTTTTGAATTTGCTTCAGAAGTAAGCTGTTTTACAGCTTCGTCAGCCTCGTTAGCTATTTTCTGGCTTCTTTGAATAACCTCTGCAAATTTCTTGTGAACTGATACTGTTTCGCCTTTCTTTATCCTAATATTTTCACCATTTACTGCAACATAAAGATAATCGTCACTTTTATTCAAAGGGTCTTTTGGAATAAATACAGTTACCTTTTCGTCCTTTGATTTTTCTTCTGTTTCAGTAACATTTTCCTTTGTTTTTTCTTCTGTTTCAGTAACATTTTCCTTTGTTTTTTCTTTAGTGCTTGGCATATATACCCTCCTTATTTAATGAGGTTTACTTCGCTCTTGTCAACGAGCAGCAAGAGCGAATACTCACTTGTTTCTAGTTAGCTTTTGCAATGCTTGAATTGGTTGATTTTGAATATATATCTAAAATATATTCCGGCGAAAGAACTATGCCTGTCTTTGCACCCTTCCAACCGATTGTACCTCTCTGATTTAACGGATCTGCTGTTCCTCCTGAACCAAGTGCTTTGATTATTGTCTGCAAGCCCATTCCCTCAAGGTCGATTGTTCCATATGCATTTGCACCTAGTAAGAGTGTTCCGTATACACCGCTATCAAAAATCTTAGCCATAGTGCTTTCTACAAAACGAACTCTACCAATTTTTCCGATTTCCCCTTCAAAAATCTGCTGTGAACCAGCGTATAGTGAAGCTTCAATCCATTCCTTATCACTCATAATGTCATAAGAAATATCGGGGTGGATAATGCATACGAAATACTTGTCAATCGGCTTTGCATTCATTCTTGTAAGAATGTTTACCCCCCTCTTAATCAGGTCAACTGTTACCTTACAAGTATCATCAAGCTCCTCTTTGCTTGTTACTTCAGTTCCGTCTGACTTTGGAGCATAAAGCACATTTGTTGTTGAATGCATGATATCACGGTCAACAATATCCATTGTTTGTCCGCCTTGAGTTGCCAATAACTCCTGCATTTCCAAAATTGTATTATCAACAGTAGTTGTTGAAATAATATCCGAATACTCTGCAAATGCGCCGTACTGCTCAATGGTTGCAGTTTTATTCGTTACTTTGATTTTTTGTCCCTTAGGAGTTACACCCTCCTCGAGCGGCGTTTTGATAGGCGGCAGGCTTTCAAATTTTCTGAAATCCACCGTTTTGCCTCCGTGTTTTGGAAGCGGTCTTTTTTGTGCAAACTGACTATGTACTAACTGAGGTTTAAACTCTTTGATTAAATTCTTATTGTAGAACTTAATCATCTCTGGTGACATTCCCTCATCAGTTGTTCTGTTTGTATCGTTTTCAGCAAACATTGTTAAACTTAAAATTCCTACTATTAACTTTTTCATTATAAAATCTCTCCTTCTTTTTAAAGAGTCAGAACTTTATCGTATCACCGTTTCTTACTCTTCTTTTAATTTCATCGAAATCCTTATCATTAAGTTTATCGACGCTGTTTTTAATGTTTGCAGGAGAACTATTTGTGATGCTGTTTTCATTAGGTCTAAGACCTTTAGCTCGTATAGACTGAACTGTCTTTATCTTAGCTTGCTCAACCGCTTTAGGAACAACTTGATTGATTATATCCTTTGCGTGAACAGCTTCATAGGCATCTTTTAGCGGCCAGCCAATAGTAACTAGGTTTTTAAACTTATCATTTTGAAGCTCCTCATCAAAATCAAAGTCTGGAATTTGCTCTTTAAGCTCACTCGCTTCTTTATCCCACTGATTGAGATACTCTTGCTGTTGCTTTTCGGCTCTCAGAGTTTCAAGCTCTTCAACAATCTTATTCATTTCTTTTTCTTGTTTAAGATGCTCACGATATTCTTCAACTGTCATTCCGCTTTCAAGAGCCTGCTGCTCATAGAAGCTATCGTCCTCTTGAATTGCATTCATTAGTTCATCAAAGTTATCGCCTTTCAGTCCGTACTTTGCTGATATAACTTCAGCCATTTGTTTGTACTTATTAAGTTGTGCTTCGGTCTGCTTAGTTTCCTTAAATCGTTCATTGATTATGCCTTGTACTTTTGAAGAAAACTCAGACTTATATTTGTTCTTAATGAGTTCATCAAATGTTAACTCCCGCTCTTGTTCGTCTGTTTCAGGAATTTCAGACGTATTTTCTGCTGTTGTATCGTCATCTTGTATTCCGTATACAACATCTTGTGATGATTGGGTGCTATCATCTGTGCCTGTGGTTTCGCCCATTGCAGATTCGCTATTTCCTGCGACATTTCCACCTGACGCGCCAGCTGATTCATCGCCAAACATGGTTAAGTCAATAGCCACTGCTTGTTCAATAATTGCTTTCATTAGGTTCGCTCCTTTTTTATATCCTCGTCTTTCCGATGTGTCAGCTCATCTCCGAGCTTGTGATTTAAGTATATAAATATGTAATATTCTTTTCTAGTGAGACAATTGTGACAATTTTTTTGATAATTAAAGCCTAATTCTTCATTACAGAATAAAAATTTTGTCTCTGTTTTCTGCAAACATTATCTACACTGTCTATTCCTATTACCTGTACATTATCAGGATATTTATCTTCTAAAAGCTCATATCCCCTTATAATTCCTCTTAACACATTGAGTGATGTATTAACATCAACAAGTTCCGCCTCAATGCTCATATATCCATCATTTTTGAAAGATATAATATTCTTTAAAAGACTTTCGTCCTTCAGGTCTTCTATTGCCTGCCACGCAGTAAAAGTCAGTATACTGCACGCCGAACATACTATATCGTTTGACTTATTAAACCCAGCGTGACCGTAAACCCTCAACAAAAATTGTTTAGTTTTCTCATTGTAAAAGCATTCAACTGTTGTCATAATTCCCTCTTAATCCACTCTCGTTGTGTTTTGTACTTTTCTCTTTGCACTTTCTTGTGCCGTTTGAGCTTTTGGATTACGCGAAGCAAGCGAATTAGATTGAAGTTTAGTCAATTCCCCCTCATTCATTTCGCCTGTAGGGTTTACTTGTTCGTTGATCTGAACTCCTTGCACCGTCTGTTCTCCAATATTACCACCTGTCTGAGCATCCAAAATCGCTGAAAGTTGTGCGATTTGTTGCTGCATTTGCTGTAACTGTTGAAACATTGTCGCATTCTTACCGATTTTGGCTTTTATGGTATTCTTATTTTCAAAGTCCATGCCATCAATAAGCACCAAAGCCTGGTCTGCCATTTGCGGATTGAAAACGCCTAGTTGATAAAGATGTATCATCAATTCATTTTGTGAGAGCTTATTAAATGGATTTGACTTTTGTGCTGTTACTTTTATATCGAATATAGGCAATCTTTCTCCCATATCAAGGCCAAACTCAGCCTCTTGCTGTTGAGGTTTAATATTAGAATTATCAAGGGTCCTGAACTCTTCATCTCCATGTTCCCCGATAATTCTGAAACATCTTGGCTCATCATAAAATTGTCTTATATTTTCAATGACAAAATTACATATTTTCACAAAGGCTCTATAACTTGACTTAATTTGATCTCTTGAAAGTTTACTTCCTGCCTCCATTAATGAAGCTATTGCCGTTCCTGATGTAACTCCGCTTGAGGTAGAGCCTTGAGAAAAATCTCTGTTTCCTGATGTTTCTTTAAGTTCCTCTACTTTATTGTTAAGCAAAGACACATAGATCGACGGCAAAGGATTAACAATAAGCTGTCTTACACTATCTTCTCCTACATCACTACCTGCAACTTCTATAAAGTCGTTATCCCAGTTTGAAAACTGTTCTTTATTTATATTTGCAGCGTTTTTTATAAAAAATCTAGGTTTACAAGCTAGCTTTGCATTTTTTAAAATAACATCATTAAGCTCGTCTATATATGCCTGCGGTGATTTCATAACATCAACAAATCCAAACCCCGTAGGTGAACCCTCGTCTTGGAACATAACATCAAACACAAACGGATATTCACCGTGATCATAAAAGCCTCTGTCTTTATATTTTTCATCATTTTCAGTAGCATATAAAACAGTTGAATTTACAAACTTGACATAGTGAAGTTTGTTATCTTTTTTGTAATACCAGTCAATTACGGCGGATTTATTCGTTATATCAATATTATCATCATAGGCATACTTCGCAATTTCAAAAGTGTTGCCTCCGAGTGTTCCTTTAAGTTCCTTATATTGATTTTCAAGAACATCATTATCAATAAGCATTACAGAAAATACGTTTTTGCTTTCCTGAATGTTAGTTATACCGGGTTCCCAAAAGAGATTTAACAAATCAACCTTTTTTATCTCTATATCCCCTAGACCGTTATTCGCATTAGAGTCCCAGAAAACTCCTGTTACTGAAGTTCCCACCTTTAGCTTGTACCACCATGTATCTGAATAGGTCTGTTCATAATTGTTCTGCTCAAAGACAACTGGGAGAACCTCTGAAAGCACCTTAGCAGTATCCTTATCGCTCTCTTCACGAGGCAAAACATTTGGCTCTGGATAATTATCCATTGCGTCAGCGTGTTTATTGAGAAGAGAATTAAACAGCCACGCAGATGTTGCAGGCGTATGCGGTCCGCTAGGCTTTGAGTGCATTACTTCCCAATGCCTTAATTTAAACCACTTATCGTTTTCTATAATTCTTTTTTCAAGGTCAGCTTTGCTTTCTTTGTATTTTTCTAAAATCGACCTTGCCTTTAAAACTTCATTTTCGCCTATAATTGTTTTGCTTTTGGTTTTTTTCTTACCGAACATTTTTACACTTCCTTTATCAAACTTTGCTGCCTAACTGATTTAAAGGATCGCCCGGCATAATTCTGCAAGGCTTCATCAAATTCTGTCTTGGACTAATAGGATTAGTCATCAAAACATAGCGGCATTCGTCATAAATATGATCTTCCATTTCTGTGTCAATGTCCTCAACTTTATGCTCGTCATATATAAGCAGAGGTATTGTCCTGATAAAATGCTTGCAAGTATTAAATACCTGAAACATAGACTCGCCATCACTGTCAAATGCAAACCTGTAATGAAACTGCATCTTTCCTGCAATTCTTGTATTATCCCCCTTGCTCCAAGTAACATAATAAGGGTGGCTTGCCATCATATCGGCAACGCTTTCACCCCTGCTTCTGTCAAAAATAGAAGGGTCTGCCACGCCGATTATATTCTTTCCTTTTAGGTTTTCGTCTGTATCTTCAATCTCTTTAATATTTTTAGCTATTTCCTGAGGTGTGATTTTAAGACCTTCATTAGCATTGCCAGTACAGCCGTAATACTCACGAATACGATAAATCTTTCCTTCTGTATCGACCGCATACCAGCCAACGGAGAATGGTTTTGCATATCCAAAATCAAAGCCCCTGTAAATAAGCCAATGCGGAGGTACTTTAAACGGTTCGATAACATGAGTATATTTACCGTCTTTATAGTGCTTTGAGTCGTTTATCCATTCAGTAAATACCTGACCGTCAAAGCTATCCCAATCACCATAGAGCAATGCGTTACGGTCTTTTTCGGGCAACATAGCAAGCCTAGCTAAATATGTAGGGTCGTTCTTTAGAAGTTCTTTATTATCAAATACATTAGACGGAATAAATATCCTGCTAGTTGTCTTCGTTATTAAATTGCCTTTATCATCAACAAACGAAACATCTTCTGTTATGCGTGTCATAGGCGGAGCAGGAGTTAAGAACCTTTGTTTTACCCAACCATGACCTATTCCGCCTGGGTTAGCTGTTGCTCTCATGTAACACCTTGTATTCGGTCCGTTCGGACGATTACGTGAAAGCATATAAATATATTGATCCTCTGTAAACTGAGTTAATTCATCAAATGCGATATATTCATAATCCTGACCTTGATAATTATATTTATCACTTTCTCTGTTCATATTTGCAAGATAAATTTTAGCTCCAGATGGAAACACCCAAGTATGAGTGCCGGAATTATACTTTGCTTGTGGAAATGCCCTTGTATAAATCTGATAGCTTCTATCTATTAACTTTTTAAGCTGCGGATATGTACGTCTGAAAATAATCCCACGATAAGTGGGAATGTGTACTTGCCTTGTAGCTTCTGCAAGCAGAGCATCGCTTTTACCGCCTCCTGCACTACCGCCATATAAGCATTCATCTTCATTCCTGCTCATAAATAAAGCCTGCTTAGGCTGCGGCTTCCATATAGTATTACTCATCAGATGCCACCTCTGGA
>CANQJW010000032.1 GCA_947624345.1 uncultured Clostridia bacterium
AAAAAATAAATCCAAATTACAAATTCTATTTAAGGCATTATCCTTATTATCCTGCATGGGAGACTAATCTTTTTTGTGTAAATCCTTAAATTAAAAATGTATATTAGACAGGTATTTTTTGTGAATTTTAACTATTGAAGATCAAGATTCAATATGTTAAAATATTAAATGTTGAATTTAATAAGCAAACAGACAACGAGTAATGTTAATCATGTAAATCCAGTTGATTAACATTACCCGTTATTTTTTTCAAGAACAATTAAGGAGACAAATTTATGGACAATTCTGAAACCAAAAACATAATGGGTACTGTTCCCGTGCCTAAGCTTATGCTCAAAATGGGAATACCAATGATACTGTCAATGATTCTACAGGCAGTATACAATATTGTTGACAGTGCATTCGTGTCAAATATGCCGTCAAACGGAGAATCGGCACTAAATGCCCTTACATTATCCTTTCCATTTCAGATGCTTATGGTAGCTATAAGTATAGGAACAGGAGTTGGTGCAAACGCCCTGCTTTCAAAAAGTCTGGGCGAAGGAAACAAAGTAAAAGCCAGCAAAACAGCAGGTAACGCAATATTCTGTGCAATAATAATCTTTATTATTTTTCTTATGTTCGGCATATTTGGGGTTCCTCTTTACATCTCAACCCAGACATCAAACACATTGATTTTCAAAATGGCAGATGACTACTTACGTATTTGCTGTGTAATTTCTTTTGGCATTGTTTTCTTTTCAATATACGAAAAACTTCTTCAAGCCACCGGACATTCTCTTTATTCCACAATTGCACAGATTTCAGGAGCAATTACAAATATCATACTAGATCCTATTTTAATTTACGGACTTATAGGTCTGCCTGAAATGGGAGTAAAAGGTGCTGCATACGCCACTGTAATCGGACAATGCGTTTCATTCTTACTTGCATTTTTATTCCATATAAAAGTGAACAAGGATATTTCAAACAGCTTAAAATATATAAGTCCGTCCGCTAAAATTATCAAACAGATATATGCCATAGGTCTGCCTGCTATTATTGCACAGGCTCTTATGTCGGTTATGACATACGGACTAAACATCATTTTAGGAACAATTAGCGAGGCTATGGTTACGGCTTACGGTCTGTACTATAAGATCCAGCAATTTATTCTGTTTGCCGCTTTTGGTCTCCGTGACGCAATTACTCCTATAATTTCGTTCAGTCACGGAATGAAAAATAAATCCCGTATATATGACGGAATCAGATTCGGATTGCTTTATACACTGATTATTATGCTTGCAGGAACTGCTGTTGTAGAAATATTTGCGGTTCCGTTTTCAGAAATATTCGGTCTGTCGGGCAACACTCAGTCCCTTTGCATAAGTGCAATGAGGGTTATTTCGATAAGCTTTATCTTTGCGGGAGCAAACATAGCGTTTCAAGGAATTTTTCAGGCTCTTAACGGTGGAATTGAATCGCTAATAGTATCCGTTTGCAGACAGATAATTTTTGTGCTTCCTGTTGCTTGGCTTTTTGCTCAAGCAGTAAAAGGCAATCCTAATTTGTCTTGGATTGTATGGACTGCTTTTCTAATAGCGGAGATACTATCTGCTGTCATTTCAATCCTGCTTCTCATAAGAATAAATAAGAAATTAAAAAGCTTCTTGGTGTAGATTTGAAATATAATAAACCAGCCGCCCACCTTATCAAAACGATAAGACGAGCGGCTTTTTTCAACAAATTCTATGTCGCAATACCCGCAAACTGATTTTGATATAAATTGTAATAACAACCCTTTTTATCAAGAAGCTCTTCGTGATTTCCCTGCTCAACAACTCTGCCGTCGTCGATAACAACAATCTTGTCTGCGTCGATTATAGTCGAAAGTCTGTGTGCAATGATAAGGCTTGTGCGGTTTTTCATAAGTGCAACCATCGCCGACTGTATGTTCATCTCAGTTCTCGTGTCGACTGAGGACGTAGCCTCATCTAAAATCAAAATCTTAGGGTCGGCAAGAACTGCACGCGCAATAGCCAAAAGCTGTCTTTGTCCTTGCGAAAGATTTGAACCGCTTTCTGATAGAATAGTGTCGTACCCTTCGGGAAGCCTGCTTATAAATCTGTCTGCATTTGCGGTTTTCGCCGCACTTTCAATCTCAGACAATTCAGCCTGAGGCTTTGCATAAGCAATATTTGTGCGTATTGTATCAGAGAACAAAACCGTGTCCTGCAAAACTATTCCTATAGTCTCACGGAGCTTACCCTTTGGAATATCCTTTATATTTACGCCGTCTATCTCTATCTCGCCCGAATCAATATCGTAAAACCTTGTAAGCAGATTTACAACAGTAGTTTTGCCCGAGCCTGTCGCTCCGACTATCGCTATCTTCTGACCGCTTTTTATATCAAGGTTAAACCCCTTTAAAACAGGCTTATCCGGTACATAACTGAAGTTTATATTTTTAAAGCTGATATTTCCCGAAACTTCATCAGTAACAAACTCACTATCATTTGAATTATCGTCCCTTTCGGACTCTTCGTCCATAACGGCAAAAATTCTCTCGCCGCCTGCAACAGCCGTTTGTATCTGAGCATATTGGTTTGCGATTTCATTGATAGGTCTTGAGAACTGCTTGGAATAGAGAATAAATGCCTGAATAGTGCCGATTGAGATAAGTCCCTTTAGTGCAAAATATCCCCCAAAGCCTGCTATAAGCACAAAGCCCACATTTGAAACAATGTTCATAAGAGGTCCCATTGAGCCTCCGCAGATTTGTGCTTTAACACCAGTCTTTTTCAGATTGTCGCTCATTTCATTGAATTTTTCAATAGCGTCCTTTTCCTTCGAATAGGATACAACTGTTTTATAACCAACAACCATTTCTTCTATATGACCGTTTAAATCACCGAGCAAAATCTGCTGACGGGTAAAATACTTCCGCATAAATTTTGTCATTACCGATGTAAATAAAAGCGTCAGTATTATTGTTGAAATGCTTATCAAGGTAAGAATTGGCGAATAGTAAATCATTATCGCGAGCGAGCCGATTATAGTCAGAACACCTGAAAACAGTGAGCCTATTGACTGTGAAATACAGTTTGATATATTTTCAACATCATTGGTCATTCTGCTCATTAAGTCGCCGTGATTGTGAGTGTCGATATATTTAATGGGAAGAGTTACTATCTTTCTGAACAAATCGTTTCTCATGATCTTAACAGTCGTCTGAGAAAGCTTTGCCGAAAACCAACCCTGAAAATATGTTATACCAGACGAAAAAATATAAACAACACCGAGGATAATCAGATATTTAATAAGGTTCTTATAATCAACCCCATTAAACCCAATAGTATCAATGGCCTTTTGCTGAAGGGACGGTGCCGCTAAATTAAGAATTGTAATAGTCAGCATTACTGCTAAAAGCATAAAGAAAATGTACTTGTTCTTTCCCATATAGGAAAGTATACGCTTTAGAGTTCCCAGAATATCCTTTGGCTTTTCTCTTGATAACATAGCCCCTCTTGGACCTCTTCCCATTGGTCTTAGTGGGGGATTATTTGATGGGATGGATTGTCTTTTTTGATTCTTTGCCATTACTTCTCCCCCTCCTCGCTGCTCTTCATCTGAGAATTATAAATATCTCTATACACATCGCTTGTTTTTAAAAGCTCTTCATGCGTTCCTATCGCACAAAGGCTGCCATGCTCTAAAACCGCAATTCTGTCACAGTTCATAACAGATGCTATTCTCTGGGCGATTTTTATAACGGTAATGTCTTTGAGGTTTTCATCCAAAGCTCTTTGAAGCCTTGATTCGGTACCCAAATCAAGAGCAGATGTACTGTCGTCAAATATAAGTATCTCAGGCTTTTTCAAAATCGACCTCGCTATAGACAGCCTTTGTTTCTGACCGCCTGATAGCGACGCTCCCTTTTCCGCTATGTAGCCGTCATACCCAGCAGGCATTAATGACACAAACTCATCAGCCTGTGCGATCTTTGCGGCTTTTTCTATCTCTTCCCGTGATGCGTTATTATCGCCCCAGCTTATGTTTTCAGAAACAGTACCCGAAAACAACTCGCTTTTCTGAAGTACCATTCCAATCTTTTTTCTCAGACAGTCGATATCATAATCCTTGACATTCACTCCGTCTACAAGAACCTCACCCTCGTCGACATCATAAAATCTTGGTATAAGATTTATAAGAGATGATTTTCCTGAGCCTGTTGCTCCTAAAATTGCAAAATTCTCTCCCGACTTTATATCAACCGATAGATTTTTAATAACCGGATCTCCGTTTGTTCCCGGATATTTAAAGCTTATATTCTTAAAGCTGACTGTACCTATCTTATTATCCTCGGATACATAACTTCCTGATTTTATAACAGGCTCGATAAAAAGCACCTCGCTTATTCTCTTTGCCGATGCGTGAGCCCTTGATATTAACTGGAACATAACACTTATCATCATTATTCCTAACAGTATTTGGGTGATATATGTGATAGCCGCCATTATCTGTCCGACCTGCATCTCACCCGCTTCAACCTGAAAGCCACCGATAAGTATAATTGAAATAACAGAAAGATTCATAATTATCATAAGCAGAGGATTTAAAACAGACATAATTCTCATTACCTTTAAATTAGTCTGCATAAGGTCAACATTTGCCTTGTCAAATCTCTCTGATTCGTGTTCCTCACGAACAAAGGCTTTTACAACTCTTGCCCCTGCCACATTCTCCTGAACGACTGAATTAACTTTATCCAGCTTTTTCTGGACAATGCTAAATATCGGTGTTGCTTTTCTGATAATGATAATCATAAAAATCATCTCAATCGGAAGAACACACACAAGTACCAATCCGAAATTTATATCAAGAGAAAGCATCATTATTATTCCACCGATAAATAAAATAGTGTCACGAACAAGCATTCTCAATGCAAAATCAACAAACTGCTGAACCTGAGTTATATCATTTGTCAGCCTTGTAACAAGTGAACCTGTTGTGAATTTATCAGTCTGCTCAAATGAAAGCCCCATAACCTTTTTAAAGGTATCGTTTCTCAAATCCCTTGAAAAGCCCTGTGAAGCCATTCCCGAAAACGCCGCCGAACCCACTCCGCATAATCCGCCAAGACAAATCAACAGCATCATCATTATTCCGGTATGTATAATAAGCTCCATATTGCCTGCGACAACGCCCTCGTCAACAATCTTCGCCATAAGCTTTGGTTGAAACAAATCAACCAATACCTCGCCTACCATTGACAAAGGGGTTAGAAGAGTAAATATCCAATATGGTTTTAAGTATTTTATCAACTTCATATTTATTTCAGTTCTCCTTATAAAAGAATATATTTCTCTAGCTTTAATTTAAAAGGGTAACCACTCAGTTACCCCTTATTATTTCTATTCTCTATTTAATCAAAAATATGTGTAAAATCGAAAGTTGCAAAATAATCGCTAGGCGTTTCTGCTCGTCGAATTAGCTTGATACTTCCGTCCTCTTTTAAAAGAAGCTCGGCCGAACGAAGCTTTCCGTTATAGTTATATCCCATAGAAAAGCCGTGAGCACCTGTATCGTGAATACAGATATAATCTCCTAAATCAATCTTTGGCAACATTCTGTCAACAGCGAACTTATCGTTGTTCTCACAAAGTCCGCCTGTGATGTCATATTTATGATCTTCCGGCTCGTTTTCTTTTCCTAAAACAGTGATGTGATGGTATGCGCCATACATAGCAGGACGCATAAGGTTTGAGGCACAGGCATCAAGACCGATATAGCTTTTATAGATGTTCTTTTCACGAACAGCCTTTGCTATAAGATGTCCGTAAGGTGCAAGCATAAACCGTCCAAGCTCTGTATAAATTGCAACATCGTCCATTCCTGCCGGAACTAAAACCTCCTGATAAGCTTTTCTTACTCCCTCGCCTATGACCTCAATATCATTCACAGGCTCATCAGGACGATAAGGAACTCCTATTCCGCCGGACAAGTTTATAAACTTTATCTTTGCCCCTGTCTTTTCGTGAAGCTCAACTGCAAGCTCAAACAATATTCTTGCAAGCTCAGGATAGTATTCATTTGATATAGTATTTGAAGCTAAGAACGAATGGATTCCAAACTCTTCTGCACCCTTTTGCATAAGAATTTTATAAGCCTCAATCATCTGTTCCTTTGTCATACCATATTTAGCATCGCCCGGATTATCCATGATCTGATTTGCAATCGCAAACTTTCCTCCCGGATTATATCGACAGCAAATCGTCTTTGGAATTCCGCACAACTTGTCCAGAACCTCAATATGCGTAAAATCATCAAGATTGATATTCGCATTCAATTTTCTCGCTAAAAGAAAATCCTCATCTGGAGTTACATTCGACGAAAACATTATGTCAGAACCTGTGAATCCGCACGCCTCGCTCATCATAAGCTCAGTCAGAGACGAACAGTCAACTCCGCAACCCTCTTCCTTTAATATCTTTAAAATCTCCGGTGTAGGGGTAGCCTTAACAGCAAAATACTCCTTATATCCCTTATTCCATGAAAACGCTTTGTTAAGCCGTCTTGCATTCTCACGAATACCTTTCTCGTCGTATATATGAAAAGGAGTTGGATAAGTCTTAACTATCTCCTCAATCTTTTCTTTAGTAACAAATGGTTTTTTCATTGATAATCACTATACCTCTCATTTAAACAAATTTAATATATACCCAAAAAGTATTTTACAGTATATCACCTGTTTCATCACTTCATCAGAATAAAATACAAAGTAATCATAACATTTTTAGACCTTTTTTGTCAAGGGATAAGGCGTTATAGACTTACATTTTAATAATTAGTACATAAATATAACTGATACAAGATAAGAGCGTTCAAAAATGAACGCCCTTTTATTTTTACGTTGTCAATTGAGAATCATTATCTTCATTCTCACTCTCCGCTTCATCTTCTGCTTGTCGAAAATCAATACCGTCAATACAATTTTTATACAGCCACAGCTTTATAGATGATGCGTCATTTGTGTTGTAGTATTCAAGAAGCAGCTTGTTGAACTCAAGAATATCTTCATCTCTGACAGTCAGAATACCCTCGCCTGCTGATATAAGAATTTTATTTGCACATATTGTGCTTGTTCGTTTGTTTCCATCCCAAAATAGTTGTGAGCGACACGCCCAGAGGAAAAAATCTATTGCATACTCAGTTGCACTTTTATCCTTTGAAAGTTCTGACAGCTTATTTATAACATCCTCTTTTTCCGGAATGTCAGGTGTGTAATCTGTTCCCGAAATTCCTACTTTTCCTGTTCTAAGAACACCCCATTGCAGACTCTCGCTTCTCGATACAAAATCATTGACACGGCAGATAAAATCCAAGTCAAACGGCTTTTCTATATTGGCAAGAACAAACTTCCATGCATCTCTCATATTCAAAATTGTTTGTATATCACTTAGTGATACATCACCAACATTAACGCCGTCAATAATCGTCTGAGTTTCAGGAAAAGTAACATTACAGCCTTCGAGCTTTGCACTGTTGTATATATAATCAACCAGGTTTCGTTTAGCAATAAATATATTTTCTTCTACTGTCATTGAAAATTTCGGCTTCATTTATGCACCTTCTTTAACTTTTTTATCACATTTTTCATGCACATTATATCATCATATACAGAAAAAATCAACCAAATTTCAATATCTGAATAAAGCTATCAAAATCCGAAACACATAGTTACGACCGCCGGAATAAAAAATCTAAGCTGCACTAATATCAGTAATGACAAAAGTGCGGCAATACATAAAATCGCAAAATCCTTTAATCCCCACAGCCATAAATTGGCTGTAGCTTTAAGATTCTGCGAATATAGGTAGGTTGTCATATAATTTCCCCTTCATATATACAAAAAGGACTTGCAGTTTTGCAAGCCATTTTGTGTATTCTTATTCTGTTTTTAATCTTTTAATCTTTACACTTTCCGCAATCAGAACATCCGTTACAAATAAGTCTGCTTCCGCAATGCTCACAATTACTGCGATAGTGAGGTACATATAAATGTTCTTTAGGTATCTCCATACCCAAAGCGTTTGTGAGCTTCCACTCTATCGGCTTACCCACATAGTTCATTCCCGACTTATATGCCATTTCACTTTGCAGCCGCTTTTTAGGTAAATGATATCGTCTGCCGTCTTTGATGAAAACCGTACCTGTTTCAATAAAGCAAAATGTGATATTATGGGCAACACATTCGGCTCTAAGATTCTTAACCCAGTCAAAATTACATGGTCTTGCACCGTCGTAATTTTCGCCGCCGCATATGACCTGTTCTATCTGCCCGTCACAAAGATATTTTTCAATGCTGACCGCACCGATGAAAGGCGCACACATTATTCCCTTGTGCTTAAACGGCAAATCAAGCATGATAGGAATACGCTCGTCTGCTCTGCGCTGATTTTCACAAGTGACATTGAAAAAGATATTCTCCCAACCATCACCCCAGTCTGACGGCAGACAATCTGCCACTCTCTGTGGGCGTTTTGTCAAAAGAAAAAACTTCACATCACTGCGTTCCCTCATAAGTTCCCATGCTTCATCACGCCACTCGTCCGCTTCTTCTAAAAAGAAATCCGACGACATACAGACACGAATCAATTCACCGCTTTGTATTTTGTAATCGCCTTTTCTGTTCTTATGAATAGGATAGGTAAATCCCGATTTTGTTCTGTATATATTAGCACCATTTTGATCACGTATGCGGTCGAGAAAGTACATATAGCAATTCTGACATCCCTCGCTGCACTTTATACAGCCATGCCACGGGTTCCATATATCGTGCATTGTATCACCTCAAACCTTTCAATACCTCTCCAATATCAGCATCAATACAAATGGATTGTTTTTTAATCTCAGTCGGACAAAATGCCTCTCCATAATTGACACAGGCATATACTGCCTCCGGATTTTGTGCTGTCATCTGCCAGAACGGATATTTTATAATTACAGGAGTGTTATATCCAACACCCAACTCAAGGAACAAAACTTTCATATTTCTGTGTCTGCGTAAGAATTCAGAATATCTCTCGCTCGCTTTGTGCCAGCCCTCATCTTCCACAAACTTATTATCTGAACGCAAATTCATTGTCATAGGCTTTCCGCAATGCGGACAAATCGGCAGCTGCTTTTCAGGAATACGCATATCCCTTTGCTTTTCAATCATTTGAAGTATAATAGCTTCATTGTCAAAGGTTTCTTGACAGCAGGGCTCACTGCATTGAAACAGACCATAGTCACCTTGTGTGTAAAACAGCCGTTTCTTGTCAAAACCCGCTTTCTGAAAACAATGGTCCACATTTGTTGTAATTACAAAATAGTCTTTGTCCTTTACCAATTCAAAAAGTTCCTCATAGACAGGCTTCGGTGCGTCCATATAGCGATTTACATAGATATATCGACTCCAATATGCCCAATGTTCTTCAGGTGTGCTGTATGGGTAAAAGCCTCCTGAATACATATCACTAAAACCGTACCTCTCCGCAAAGTCTGAAAAATACTTTTGAAAACGCTCACCCGTATATATAAAGCCTGCTGAAGTAGAAAGTCCTGCTCCTGCCCCTATAATAACAGCGTCAGCCGTATTTAAAACATTTCTAAGCCGTTGTATGTTATCCGAGTAGGTTCCGGTATATTTGGTAATCGAAATCTTTGAAAACATTGAATATCACCTTCATATCACTGTTTGACTGTTCCATATAATCTTTAACTGTCTGTAACGCAATTTCCGCTGCCTTATCATTTGGAAAATGGAATTCTCCAGTTGAAATACAGCAAAAGGCTATGCTTTTTACTCCGTTTTTCTCTGCAACTTTTAAGCAAGAATGATAGCATGACTCAAGCATTCTGCAATGCTTTTCGTCAAGCCGTCCCGATACAATCGGTCCTACTGTGTGAATTACATAATCACACGGCAGATTATATGCTTTTGTAATCTTAGCATTTCCCGTCGGCTCGGCACAACCCTGCTTTTTCATTATTTCAGAACATTCAAGCCTAAGCTGTACGCCTGCATAGGTATGAATTGCATTATCTATACATCCATGACAAGGAGAATAACAGCCTGTCATGCCGCTGTTGGCAGCATTTACGATTGCACCGCATTTCAGCGTTGTAATATCTCCCTGCCACAAATATATATTTTCCTGAATCGGCTTTAGCTCTGCAATATCAGTTATGCCTTTATTTGCGATTTTCTCTTTCAGATATTCGTCCTGCACTGTCAGAAATTCTTTGCTTACAGCTTTCGGCGGACGGATATTTACTAGGCTTCGAAACAGATTAAACTTTTCAGTCTCATTATCGGGAATTACCATATTACTAAAGGCAGAATTCTCTATAAGCAGATATTCTATAAGATAAAAAAGTCTTTCATTTTGAGTCATACTAACCTCGTTTCTCTATTGCATTTGCAGGACATACCTCATAGCAATTTCCGCAATGCAAACAATGCTCTTGCTGTATACAATAAAGGTTTCCCGACTCAATACACCGCTGAGGACAGCTTTTTAAACATCTTCCGCAGCCTATGCAGGATTCTGTAATCTCATAACCCCTAAATGATATTCGTCCGTTTCCTATGGTGTAGCTTTCCCGAAAAATAGGCTTGACGCCAAGATTGAAATACTCAATTTCAGCATCGGTAATCTGAAAAACTATACCTGCCATCTTTCGTGTGTCACCTGGATATACATTATAAAGATAAGGCTGCTCGTCAAATATTGTATCAATCCAGTGTTCCTGCTCATCTTCTTTAACAAGCTTTGCCCTAGCAGAAAGACGAATCATCTCTTTATACTTCGTATATCCCAGAACCTGAACACGTCCGTCTGTTAAAAGCTCTTTGCAAAACGCTTTACCCTTTGCAGTAAAGAAATACATTGCTTCAGGCTCATAGTGAATAGCACTTATATTACGTATTTGTGGACTTCCAAATTCGTCAACTGTTGCAAACGCCAGAACCCCTACATATTGAAGTTTTTGTAAACAAGTTTTTGCGTCCATAATCTACCCTCATTCAATAATTTTACTTCTGTTTGCTTTTCTCGGTTTAGGCTTATGATATTCTCCATCACAGTAACCGAGCGTGACAAAGCACCGTGCAATATAATTCTCAGGTATTTCCCATTCTTTTAAAAGCTTAGCACCGATTTCATTATCAAAAGTTTCCTCAGCTCGGGAAACAATGCAGGAGGATATGCCGAGATCAAATGCTTCCATAAGCATTGTTTCTGCACAGCAAAAAGCGTCGGGAATTCCAAACATAAAATCCTTTTGTGTAAATACAATGCAAAGCGAAGGCGCACCATAAAAACTACTCTTTATATTTGGGTCGTCGATAACGCTTGGCTGCTCTTTTGAAACATACGAGCCAATTAGTCGACTGCGGTCAAAATGCGATATATTCATTTTGCCGAGCATATCTACAAGCTTCGCATTTCGTATGCCTACAATCATACTCCGTTGACCGCCGCCTGCATTTGAAGCATAAATACCTGCCTCAATTATTTTCTCCAAATCCTCTCTCGGAATCTGTTTGTCTTGATATTTTCTTATTGATCTTCTGCTTTTGATTGCTTCTAATAACTCCATTATATCACATCTTTCCAGCATTGCGGATCAACGTCATAGAAATTGCCGCTTTTTCCGCTTGCAACTGCAGGACAACCCCTGCACCATGCTTTAAGCTCACATCTGCCACATTTTTTAAACTTGTCATATTCACGATAGGTTTCCATTTCACATATCCAAACATCGGCGATCCTGTCCTCAAACACATTGCCGACCTTGCTATTCTGAACTCGTCGACAGGCATAAATATCTCCCGTAGGAAGAATCGTCAAATGACAATTTCCACAGTTACAACCTCCATATATCATTCCGTCCTCCACTGCATCAGGAATTTTGAATGCCCCTGTTTCATACTCATATAAAGTCCATAAGTGATCTTTTTTATTAAAGTAGGTTTTACAGTCTTTTGCCTCATATTCCCTGAATTTTCTATTGCAATCTTCTAACAATTTTCGATAGCGTAAAGGCTCTATATCAGTATCCTTTTCCTCGCTTGTAGGACAATAACGAGCAAAGGCAAATACATCTGCCTTATGAGCAACGACAGTATCAATTATATCAGGTACTTCTTCAATATTAGTTCCTGACACGGTTGTCATTATTACGCTGCGAATGCCCGCATTCTTTATACAAGCAATCTTCTCAAGTGTGCAGTCAAATGAACCGGGTTTTCTAAACCAGTCGTGAGTTTCCCTCATTCCGTCAATGGAAAGCTGATATTTCTGACAGCCGTATTCTTTCAACCTTTGGCAAACAGCATCATTCAAATGGAACGGGTTTCCCATAATAGTAAAAGGTATGCCATGCTCTTTCATCAGTCCAAGCAGTTTCCAAAAATCAGGGTGTAGAATAGGGTCCCCGCCCGTGATGTAGAAATAAGGCGCTCGGTTGTACATTTCGCAGAAGTCAAGACAATTGTAAAAAGTGTCCTGTATTTGCTCCCAATTCATAGAGTCTAGCTTTTTGCAGTTATTCTCTGAGAAAATATAGCAGTGTTTGCACCGCTGGTCGCATTCATCTGTTATGTGCCATTGAAAAGAAAAGTATTGCTTCGCTTTAGAAATATACTGTTTCATATTGTTATCCTCACTAAAATAGTATAGATATATAAAATCGGTTTTACCGAGTAATTTACAAATGTTTTCGACGAGAGCGTTCCCGCCGAAAACTACGTTAATGATGGAACGAATTACTTGTCTCCAGCACCACAAGCTGAACCACAAGCTGAATTAGCCTCTTCAGGCTTGTCGCCTGCTCCGCAGGCTGAACCGCATGATGCAGGAGTTTCTTCCGGCTTGTCAGAAGCGCCGCAGGCTGAACCGCAAGCAGAAACAGCCTTATCCTCAGTCCATCCGGCGAGATTAGAAAGTGCCATTGTTATGTCCTCCTTTAAAGTATTCAGATCAGCATTCGATCTCTGTACTTATTATTATAATGATATTTTTTACACTCACAAGTACGCACTTTTTTGTTTCGTAGTTACCTAACTGAAACTATTGGATAGTTACAAATAGGAAACAATTAGATAGAATCAAGCTCCTCAGACCTTTTATTATTATTGTTAACTTTTTATGAACTTTACATATTGACTTCTAAATGGTAAGTATGGTATAATCAGAATGTAAATTTCTATTTGATACTAAAGGAGATTTGGAATATGAACAAACAGAATGATTTGAAAGAGACTCCTGCTTGCCCTGTGGAAACCACATTAATGCTTATCGGAAACAAATGGAAGGTACTTATTCTTCGTGATCTTTTAACAGGTAAAAAGCGGTTCGGCGAGCTGAAAAAATCAGTAGGAAACGTATCTCAAAAGGTTCTGACTGCTCAGCTTAGAGCAATGGAGGAAAACGGTCTGCTCACACGGAAGGTTTACGCCGAAGTTCCTCCGAGAGTGGAATATTCTCTAACCGAGCTTGGACAGAGTCTTAAACCGATTCTTGATTCTATGGAACAATGGGGAATAGAATACAAAAAAACTATGTGAAATAACTAATCTAATTTTTAATGATAGTAGTTTCGATTATGTTTTTTTCTTATAATGGTCTAATGTGAATACCAGAACAAAAAAATCGATTATGTGCTTTAAAAGAAATACACAGAGTATAAAAAAACGATTCTAGCTTATATATTTGACGTCTTGTCTGTTAATCAGTTGTTTGTAACAGTGGCATTCCTTCATATGATCGTTAATTATACCGCACGCTTGCAAGTGTGCATAAACTGTAACAGCACCGAGATACTTCATTCCCCTTTTTTTAAAATCACTGCTGATTTCTTTTGAAAGGGCATTAGAAGATGGAATATTTCCTAGTTCATGTCCTTTATATATCAATGTCTTTCCATTTGTCCAACCCCAAAGATAATCTGAAAAAGAGTCATATTCCTTACGTATCTGTTGAACACAACGTGCATTGTTGATTACCGCTTCAATTTTTCTTCGAGATCGTATCATTCCAGGAATATTTAATATATTCTCAATATCACGCTCAGAATAGGCGGCAATTTTATCATAATCGAAATTATCAAAACAAGAGCGGAAAATTTCTCTTTTTTTAAGAACAATATCCCAACTAAGACCGCATTGCATAACCTCCATCATAAGATATTCAAACTGTTTTCTATCATCGTGAACGGGAACTCCCCATTCCTCATCGTGATATTTTATTTCTAATTCATTTATCATACACCATGAACATCTGTTTATACTTTGTTCTTCACTCGCCATTTTTTATTATCCTCCTTACTTTAGGAATTTAATTTTATTATATCATATTGTTACTTTATTTTTTATAAAAATGGGTCACATCTATTTACAACGCAGAAAATTATCAAAAAAATTTAAAATAAAGTCTTGACATCTTGTTTTTTATAGTGTATACTAGATAAGTAATTTGCAGCGGTGGCGGAATAGGCAGACGCGCTAGCTTGAGGGGCTAGTGGTGGTAACATCGTGTGAGTTCAAGTCTCATCCGCTGCACCATCGGCGAGCCGCCGGAGCCTGTTCGCGTTTCACATTTTGTGGAACGTGAATTTTTTTATCTTGCGTTAATAATTAAATCTTTTTTGCTCCCCTTTCCAGCGTGACATTGCATCCAGTCTGCGTACCTATTTAGTACGCGGATTTTTATTTTATGGCACGCATTAAAGGTTACAGAATTTTGTTCTACATTTCAAAAAAAGACATTCATTAAATGAGAATGTCCTTTTTCTTATTCACTTACCTATTCACAATTCACAAAAATCATCCACTTTTCGATAAAACGAATAAAAGACAGGATAAAACCTGCCTTAAATTCGTGTGTTATGTGTTATGTAAAACTTAAAAGCTAATTAAATGAATTGTGATCAGTAACCAAATTTTGAAATACTTATATCCTAAAAACTAATCATCAATATCACTTACATCAGTGCCAGCCTGATAATTATCTTCATCAACATTGATAGCAAACAAATCAAGAAGCTCCTGACCTACTTTGTACAAAGCTTTAGATAAACGATTTAACAATTGAGCCATAACTAATGACCTCCCCAAAAAACAGCCATAAACAGATGTAAAACTCTTTTGTCAAATTCATTCAGTTAAAGAATCGGGCTTTTTTATCCTCTCCAAAGAGATCTTATCAAGTAAATCAAAGTAAGCCCGATTTCAACTGAAATGAACCGTCTGAAACCCTCTCCAAAGTTTCTACGCGGAATCGGTATTGAAAGGTTATCCTTCAATATTATCTTAAAAGATGTTTTCCAAAGCAACCAACTCTGGGTTCATCGTTTAAGCTGTAAAATTTTTAGCAGACAGGCTTAACAACCTTGTCTAAGCCAACCCAATAATCTCTCGATTCACCTCGTTATTTCTAAGTGTCTGTCAACAATGTGTTGAAAACACTTGCGAAATAAAGGTTTTTTTCGATTCTCATGAGTTGATTTTACGCTTTGCTGTACTTTTCCTTACTTTTCTATAAGTTTTCTCTCTTTTTACACTATAAAAGCCCAGAATCTCGGGGATTTACAATGTGAATAACACAACATATAGCGTTGCGTTTATCATTAGCTTTAGTATATATTATAGCATTTTAAAAGTCAAGCCCTGCGAATGTAAAAAAAACCGCCATTTTTTTGTGCATATTGCATAATTTTGAGGCTAAATATCTATCATTTTTCACAAATATTATTTCCTTTTATATCCAAAACTGGTTTTTGCCTTTACAGATATCATTTTTTTCATTTTCGTAAAGTTAAAAAACTATACATTTTTAGATACTCCCTGTTTTAGCTTATATTATGTTATCAAAATGTTAAAACAGATAATTTTTAAGCTTTCTAATTGTGATTAAAATATTTTTTTGTTAAATTAAAAAACAAGTAATTTTTAGCAAAAAACACCCCCGAGAAGTAATATTCGGGGGTGTCGAAATATGCATTTTTTTAATAGAAATTTCTTTTGTTTATAATGATTTTTCTCTCTTAAATAATATCATTTACCGATGTCTGGAGCATATAAATTAAAAAGGTGATTGCCAAAACAGCTATGATAAAATATATCAGCATTTTGTATTTCATCTTTGGCTTTTTGTTTTTCTTCTTTCCCGTCGAACTGTTTGATGTGATTTGTATATTGTTATTCATATTATCCCTCAACTTTTAAATTCTTTTATTTTCACTTTTACCTGTTTATTATATATTCTTTTTTGGATTTTTTCAATAGATTCTTTATAAAATATTTTGTGTTCGCATCTTTGGGATAAATTTTTATTGTACTTGATTACAGCATATAAATATGGTATACTTATATCATAATTCATCGCTTTTGGGGCGATGGGCGACGATAGCCGCAGGACTACAGTCGCAATATTATGATACAATATTCTCAAAGGCGAATCTTTGATTTTCTACAATTCATAATGCATTGCTTGACTTTTTACACAAATACCTTTGAGGTTATTATATCATAGTTTATTACACAAATTGAAACGAGGATTATATATGTGTGGATTTGTTGGTTTTACAAATAAGATTAGTGACGCATCTTCTGTTATTGAGAAGATGATGGACAGAATTAAACACCGTGGACCTGATTCTGATGGAAAATATGTTGATGATGATGTGGCTATGGGATTTCGACGCCTTTCTATTATTGACCTATCCAAAGAGGGCGACCAGCCGCTCTTTAATAAAGATAAATCTATTGTGCTTACCTTTAATGGTGAGATTTACAATTATCAGGATTTGAGAAAAGAACTTTGTGATAAGGGTTATGCGTTCACCTCAAAAACTGATTCCGAGGTTCTTATCCACGGATATGAGGAATGGGGTACCGATTTACTTAACAAGCTTCGGGGAATGTTTAGCTTTATTATTTGGGATAAAAACAAGAAACAGATTTTTGGTGCGAGAGACTTTTTTGGCATCAAGCCGATGTATTACGGAATGTTCGGCGATACATTTATGTGGGGTTCTGAAATCAAAAGCTTTTTAGATCACCCTGCCTTTAAAAAGGAGCTTAATGAAACCGCACTTGAAAACTATCTGACCTTTCAATACTCCCCTACTTGTGAGACGTTTTTTAAAAATGTTTATAAGCTTCCCGCTGCACATTATTTTATTTATAAAGACGGTGAGCTTGATGTTCAGAGATACTGGGATATCGACTTTGTTCCTGATGAGGGTCCTGAGCTCAAGGACTGGGTTGAAAAAATCTCCGACACCTTTAATGGTTCTGTAAAGGCTCATAAGATTGCCGATGTTGAGGTCGGAAGCTTTCTTTCAAGCGGTGTTGATTCTAGCTATGTTGCCGCTGTTGCAAATGTAGATAAAACCTTCACCGTTGGATTTGGTGAGGACGAGAAATATAACGAAATCGGATATGCTAAAGAGTTTTCAAAATACATAGGCAAGTCAAATACTTCAAAGGTCATCACGCCTGAAGAATACTGGAATAATCTTGAGAAAATTCAGTATCATATGGACGAACCCCTGGCCGATCCTGCTGCTATTGCACTCTTCTTTGTCTGCCAGATCGCATCTGAAAAGGTAAAGGTTGTTCTTAGCGGTGAGGGTGCTGACGAGATTTTTGGAGGTTATAACATTTATAAAGAACCTCATGATATGGATTTCTATAATAAGATTCCAAAGCCTATCAGGAAAGGTATTGGTGCTATTGCCTCAAAGCTTCCTGCTAAGCGTGGTGTGAACTTCCTTATACGCCGTTCAAAGGATCTTCAGGAAAGATTTATCGGAAATGCTTATATTTTCAGCGAACAGGAAAGAAAATCTATTCTTAAAAACAGAACTGATGCTCCTGATGCTATGGAAATCACAAAGCCTTTTTACGATAAATACAAGGACAAAGATGATGTTACTCAGATGCAGTATCTTGACCTCAACCTTTGGATGACCGGAGATATATTACTCAAGGCCGACAAGATGTCTATGGCACATTCTCTGGAGCTGAGAGTTCCGTTCCTTGACAAAAAGGTTATGGGACTTGCTGAAAAGATTCCTACAAGATATAGGGTCACAAAGGAAAACACAAAGTACGCTATGAGGATTGCGGCACTTAGGGCTTGCCCTCCTCAGACAGCGAACAAGAAGAAGCTAGGCTTCCCTGTTCCTATAAGGGTTTGGCTCAAAGAGGACAAATACTACGACATTGTAAAGAAGGCCTTTACCGGCGAGATTGCCAAGAAGTATTTTGACACTGATTTGCTTGTGAATCTCCTTGACGATCACCGTGCAGGAAAGTATGACTATTCAAGAAAAATTTGGACTGTGTTTACGTTTATAATTTGGTATAATGTTTATTTTCAATTAGAAGTTAGAAGTTAAAGGCAAGACCGCCGAGGCAACGGTGACGTTGCATTCAGTCCGCGTACTAATTTAGTGCGTGGACTTTTATTTTTTGTCACGCGTTAGTGGTACATATTTTTTGCCAAATTTA
>CANQJW010000033.1 GCA_947624345.1 uncultured Clostridia bacterium
TATATCAGAAGCAGAAGCTATTGACACAAGCAACTATACAGATGAAAGCGTTGCCAAATTTACAGAAGCATTGGAAAATGCAAAGGCAACATTAGAAAACTACGACGCAACCCAAGATGAGGTTGACAGCGCAGTTAAGGCAATAAATGATGCTAAAAACGCGCTAGAGGAAAAGAAGGACGACCCATCAGACCCGTCGGAATCTGACCCGACAGACCCGTCGGATAGTTCTGACCCGACAACTCCAACAAAGCCGACAAGTCCGACAAACCCAACAGGCGGAAATGTTAAAAAGACAACGTCACCGGCTCAAAAGGCTTCTGAGGCTAAGGCTGCCGCTGAAAAGGCAATAAAGCAGGCGAAAATCACGAGCCTTACAGCTAAAGCCAAAGGCAAGAAGAAGATAACTGTTTCTTGGAAGAAGGTTGCAAAGGCAGTAGGCTATGAGGTTCAGGCGTCTACTAAGAAGAACTTCAATAAGAACGTAATCAACAAGGCGACTACCAAGAACAAGATTGTTATCAAGAAGCTAAAGAGCAAGAAGAAATACTTTGTTCGGGTAAGGGCTTACACAACTTACAAGGACGCAAAGGGCAAGACGCAGAAGGTGTATAGTAAGTGGTTCAAGAGTAAGAAGAAGGTAAAGGTGAAATAAGCAAATACGATATAAAAGTAAGAGCGTTCAGGTCAATAATACGACCTGAACGCTTTTGTCTATATTCAATTGTTCATTGTCAATTGAAACGTCACCGTTGCCTCGGCGGTCTTGCTTCTTGCCTCTAATTTCTAGCCTCTAGTAGGTTATTCCGTTTATGTTTCTGTTTGTTCTGCCTGTTGTGTAGGCTGTTCCGATACCGGTTCGTGAACTCTTCCTGTGTTAAGCATTTCGGTTTCTTCAAGTGATCTTGGGAAAAATTCGTTGGTCGGGAATTTGATTTTCTCAAACAGCTCACATGGGGAGTCTGTGGTTGTTGAACATTCTTTACTTGGAATATTATAGTCGTATGCGGGAACTAAGATAGGTACAGGGCGGGAAAGCTGAACTATTGAGAAAAGTCCAATTGTTATGTAAGCGACCTTTGGAATTAAAGTATCTGTTGAAGTGTTGTCATCGCACTGAACAGGGCAACCGCATTGATTATAGCAATACTTGGGGAGTAGCTTGCAGTCTAATGAAATAGGCTCTACAACGCTTACCGTTGCTCTTGGAAGTGTCTGCGAATAGTATCCGTTTGAATTGGTAATTTCCACTGTCTCATCAGAGGAGAAGTATTTTGTATTTCCGTCGCCGCCATAGAGAATGATCTTTTTGCTGAAGGTTGTTGTGCCGTTCAAAGTTGTTGAAGGCAGTGACACGCTTGTAAAGGCTTCAATTTCAACATTAAAGGTATAGGTAAGATCTACTGAGAAAAAGCCTTTGTTAAAAGGTACAGGTTCAATATCAAATACCGTATTTACAACCTCAACACTTTTGGACTTAATGAATGTTGCATTTGCAATAGTTGTCTGATCATCAGGATTGCTGAACACAACTTCCAGATCTTCGATGCAGTCTTTGTCAGAACAGCTGTCGAAGATTCTCATTACTTCAATAACAACTGCATCGTTGAATGCGGCTGGATTGGCATTTAAATCGCTCATATGAGTTTCCTCCTTAAAAAATATTTGAAGTTTTTGACTTCTATATATCTTATTCAATTTTGTTAATTTTGTGCATAAACTATGGAAAAATGTAGGTTTTCAAAACTCCTTGCATTAAACAAGCAGTTAAATTCATATTATTAGTGAGAAATTATGCCTGAGAGAATGGCAAGAGTAAGGTGTGAGATAAATGATTTGTCAGTTTGCAGAGCTAAGAAATAAAGAGGTAATAAATATAAATACAGGTATAAAGCTAGGATATGTTGATGATATAGAAATCAACACAGAGAATGCATCTATAATAAATATGATAGTTTATGGGCGACCAAAGTTTTTCGGGCTTTTTGGTCACGAGGATGATTTATTGATAAGCTTTGATAACATTCAGCTTATCGGAGAGGATACAATACTTGTTTCATTTCAAAACAGTACAATTTGTACAAAAACCAAGGGAATAAAAGTAGAAAATTTGTTTAAATAAATTTTTGAATTAAACTTGTACAAGAGTGAAAAAAATGGTATAATATTTAAGCAATTCGCACGCTTATCGTTTGCATTAGGTTCCGGACGGTTGTCAGGTAGAATGCATGTTAAGGTAACGCGGAGGTCTGCCTGAAACTCAGGCAAATAAAAAACCAATTTATAAGGAGGAACTACCATGGGAGTAGTATCAATGAAACAGCTTCTTGAAGCTGGCGTACACTTTGGTCACCAGACAAGAAGATGGAACCCGAAAATGGCACCGTACATTTTCACAGAAAGAAACGGAATTTACATTATCGATCTTCAAAAGACAGTTTCTAAGCTTGAAGAGGCTTATATGTTTATCCGTGAACTTTCAGAAAACGGAGAAGAAGTTCTTTTTGTAGGAACAAAGAAGCAGGCTGCTGATTCTGTTAAGGAAGAGGCAACAAGAGCTGAAGCCCATTATGTTAATGCAAGATGGCTCGGCGGAATGATGACAAACTTCAGAACAATAAAGCAGAGAGTTAAGAGACTTGAACAGCTTCACCAGATGGAAGAGGACGGCACTTTTGCTTTGCTTCCAAAGAAGGAAGTTATCAAGCTTAACCTTGAAATTGAAAAGTTAGAAAAGTTTATGGGCGGAATCAAGAAGATGAACAAGCTTCCTGGTGCATTGTTTGTAGTTGACCCAAGAAAGGAAAGAATTGCAGTTTTAGAGGCTAAGAAGCTGGGTATTCCGGTTGTAGCTATTGTTGATACAAACTGCGATCCTGATGATATTGACTATGTTATCCCCGGAAATGACGATGCTATCAGAGCTGTTAAGTTGATTGCAGGAGCTTTGGCTGACGCTATTATCGAGGGTAGACAAGGCGAGCAAAATGTAACAGAAGAAACTGCTGAAGAGGCAGAAGCTGTTGTTGAAGAGGAAGCTGCTGAAGAAGTTGTTGAAGAAGCAACAGAAGAATAATTGTAAACTATATTTAAAATATCATAAAGAGGCAGGGTAATTCCTGCCTTAATTTTAAAGAGATAACAGGAGGAAAATAAAATGGCTAATATTACAGCTAAAGACGTTGCTGAGCTTAGAAAGCAAACAGGCGTTGGAATGATGGATTGTAAAAAAGCTTTAGTTGAAGCTGACGGAGATACAGAGAAGGCTATCCTTATTCTTCGTGAAAAGGGACTTGCCACACAGGCTAAGAAGGCAGGAAGATCTGCTTCTGAGGGAATAGTTACTGCTGTTGTAAAGGACGGCGTTGGAGTTGTTGTTGAGGTAAACTCAGAGACTGACTTCGTTGCACAGAATGACCAATTCAAGGCATTTGTTGACACTGTAGCAAACACAATTATTGATAGCAACCCTGCTGATGTAGAAGCTTTACTCGCAACAAAGGCAAGCGGTAGCGATTTGACAGTTAAGGAGTTATATGATGAGCTGTTCTTAAAGATCAGAGAGAATATGAGCATTCGTCGTTTTGTAAGATATGAAGGAATTTTAGTTCCTTATGTTCACGGCGGAGGAAGCATTGGCGTTATGGTTAAGCTTGATACTGATATTGCTCCAGACAATGCTGAGATGCTCACAGCAGGTAAAGACTGTGCACTTCAGATAGCTGCTATGAATCCTAGATATTTAGACGAGGCTTCAGTTCCTGAGTCAGCTATTGAGGAAGAAAAGAACATTATGCTTGTTCAGATGAACGAGGATCCTAAAATGGCTTCAAAGCCAGAGCAGGTTAAGGCTAAAATCATTGACGGTAAGATTGGAAAGTTCTATAAAGAAAACTGCTTGCTCGATCAGACATTCGTTAAGGACGATAAAGTTTCTGTTAAGCAGTATCTTGACAGCGTTGCAAAGGCTCAGGGCGGTAAGCTTACAGTTTCTGAGTTTGTAAGATACGAGCGTGGAGAAGGCATTGAGAAGAAGCAAGACAATTTTGCGGACGAAGTAGCATCAATGATCAAGTAAAAAAACAAATGATAATAAGTTAAGGAGCAGCCTATTTTGGTTGCTCCTTTTTATGTTAAAATAATTTCTAATTTGTAAAAATCATTAGCTTAAATGAATAACCCCGAAAGCAGAAGCCTTCGGGGGATAAGTGATATATAAAATTATCTCTTCGAGAACTGAGGAGCACGACGTGCAGCCTTTAAGCCGTACTTCTTTCTTTCCTTCATTCTTGGGTCTCTTGTCAGAAAGCCTGCAGCTTTAAGCTGTGGGCGAAGCTCTGAATCAGCTTCAACTAAAGCTCTGGAAATTCCGTGTCTGATAGCTCCTGCCTGACCTGTAACTCCTCCGCCTGTAACTGTACAGATAACATCGTAGTTTTCAACAGTTCCTGTAAGCTCAAGCGGCTGTCTAACGATCAGCTTTAATGTCTCAAGACCGAAATAATCATCAATATCTCTATCGTTGATAGTAACCTTACCACTGCCTTGATATAATCTTACTCTTGCAACAGAGTTCTTTCTTCTACCTGTTCCATAAAAATATGGTTGTTTTGATTCGTACATCTAAATGCTCCTTTCTTTATAGCTCGTAAGCTTCCGGCTTTTGTGCAGCGTGGTTGTGTGTATCGCCTTTGTATACTCTTAAACGAGTAGCAGCTGTTCTGCCAAGAGTATTGTTAGGAAGCATTCCGTTTACTGCAAGTGTCATAGCCTTGTCTGATCTCTCAGCCATAAGCTTGTCATACTTAATCTCTTTCAGACCGCCAATCCAGCCTGTGTGCCATCTGTGGAATTTCTGATTTAACTTTTTACCTGTTAAAACAGCCTTGTCTGAATTTATGATGATTACAAAATCACCGCAATCAGCGTGCGGAGCATAAGTTGGTTTATGTTTTCCGCGAAGAATGTGTGCAGCTTTAGCGGCAGTTCTACCTAAAGATTCGCCTGCTGCGTCAATAACATACCATTTGCGCTCAATGTCGCTTGCCTTTGGCATATAAGTCATAGTTGTTTTCCTCCAAATAAGTTTTTTCTTTCCTGCTTTATTGGCTCAGCATATCCAATAAAGCCGAAGCAACATTAAACATTATAGTATCTTAGTATTCGCTTGTCAAGAGGTAAAATGCTAAAATTTTAAAATATATCCTATTTTCTCTTAAAATCGCTCTGTTTTTCTTTGATTCTCTCTGTTTCTTGAGTTTCATTTCATTGTTTACTTTTCGTTCATAAATATTAAAAGTTAATTTGTTGAGAGAATTTTAAATTTAATCTGTCAGTTGATTAAATAACCGTATATTACGAATTGAAACTTATATTGCTAAGTTTTAATCAAATTCATTATTCAATATTTATTTTATGATCATCAGTATTCTACTAGTAAATATTATATTATTTGTTATTAGTAAATGATTTATCAATATTATTATAGTCGATTAAAAATTGGTGTACTTTTAATGGGTCGTATGTATTTTCACAATACGATAAAAGCAATTTGTTGTTAGATAAAGATATCATTTCACTCTTTTTATTATTTATTTACCTCCCAAATAAAATATAAAGCACATACTTATGTTTATATTACAAATATAACACAAACTGCATATTTTGTAAATGAAAATACAATAAATCAATCTAGTAAAAAAATTTTGCAATAACCCTTGACAACCCCAAATCAAATGATATAATAAACATATGAACATTTATTCATATGAAAGGAGTAAGAAAATGTCTGAAAAGGAAGTTGAACAGGAAGAAGTAAAAACGGAGCACTCCGAATGCGGAGGAAAGTATGTAGAGATGATTAAGAAAATTGATAATAATATGCCTTGCGAGGAGGAGTTTTACGACTTGTCTGAGCTTTTCAAAATGCTCGGAGACTCAACAAGAGTTAAGATATTGTATGCGCTGTCTCAGGGTGAGATGTGCGTTTGCGATATTGTTGAGCTGTTAGATGTTACTCAGTCGGCGGTTTCGCATCAGCTTCGGCTCTTAAAGCAGGCAAGGCTGGTTAAGTACAGACGAAGCGGAAAGTCTGCCATATACTCAATTTCTGACGATCATGTATATACTATATTAAGTATGGGTATGGAGCATATATCCGAATAAATTTTCAGGAGATGATTTTATGGAGAAGTTAGCATTTGAGTTGGTAGGACTTTGTTGTCCGAACTGTGCTGAGAAAATAAATCAAAGAGTTTCAAAGCTTAATACGGTAAGCGAATCAAATTTAGATTTTATAAATAAAAGATTGACAGTTACCGCTGAGGATAGAAGTGTTATTGATGATATAAAGAAAATTGTAGGCGAAATCGAGCCTGATGTAGAGGTTAAGCCATATGAAAGGAAGAGCAATAATCAGGTACATAAAAACAGAACCAGAGAGATAATTGAAATAGCTGCATCGTTAGTGCTTTTTGTAGTTGCTTTTATAATTGATAACGGTATTATGTATATTATTATTTCGCTTCTGGCATTTGCGGTTGCAGGCTATGGAGTTATAATTTCAGCCGTAAGAAATCTGCTTAAAGGTGAGGCGTTCGATGAGACGCTGCTAATGACAATAGCTACTATCGTTGCCATCTGCATAGGAGAGTTCAGAGAGGGAGCAGCCGTAATGATATTTTTCCGTGTGGGAGAGCTTTTTCAGGACATTGCGGTTGAGCGTTCGAGAAAGTCGATTACCAGTCTGCTCACTCTCAAGAGCGACACTGTAAATGTAAGGGTTGGCAGTGAGATCAAGGAGATTGAAACTGATAAGGTTCAGGTTGGAGACATAATAGTCGTAAGAGTAGGTGAGAGAGTGCCTATCGACGGTGTAATTGTCAGCGGCAGCACTATATTCGACACATCTGCACTAACGGGAGAGGCTGTTCCTATTGAGGCAAAAGAAGGCTCTGAGATCTTAAGTGGAAGCGTTAACCTTAATTCGGTTGTTGAGATAAAAGCAACTAAGAAGTACAGCGATTCTACTATAGCTAAAATTCTGGAAATGGTAGAGAACGCATCAGAGAAAAAGGCAAAAGCCGAGAAATTCATCACTAAGTTTGCAAGGGTTTACACACCTTTAGTGGTTGCGGCGGCAGTATTACTTGTGTTAATTCCCACGATAGTAACGGGCTTTTCACAGTTCAGTACATGGCTCTACAGAGGACTATTGTTTTTGGTTATATCCTGTCCGTGCGCGTTGGTTATTTCAATACCACTCAGCTTTTTTGCAGGTATTGGTGGTGCTTCAAGAAAGGGAATACTTATTAAAGGCGCAAAGAATATTGAAAGTCTGAGCAAGCTGAAATCGATTGCTTTTGATAAAACAGGAACTCTCACAGAGGGAAAATTCACGGTTACTGATATAATTCCGATCGGTGAATATGACAAGGAATATATTTTGAAAATTTGTGCATATGCTGAATCTATGTCAACTCATCCGATTGCACAGTCAATTGTTGAAAGGTACGGAAAGCTAATTGACTCTGATGTTTTATCAGATGTTGTTGAAGTTGCAGGAAACGGTGTTAAAGCCAATATCAACGGACGCAAGATATTGTGCGGAACAAAACGGCTTTTGGAACAGAACTTAGTTCAAGCTGAATTTAAATATGATGACAGCACTTGCGTATATATTGCTCTGGACGGAAATTATATAGGAGCTATTCTGTTGGGAGATAATCTAAAGAGCGGTTCCAAGTCGGCTGTTGAAACACTAAAATCAAAAGGTATTTCAACAACTCTTTTAACAGGTGACAAAAAGCGTACTGCTGAAAAAATTGCAAAAGAGCTTGGAATTGAAAATGTACGCAGTGAGCTTCTGCCTGCTGATAAGGTTAAAGAGGTTGAAGGACTTATTAAAAACACAGGAAATGCAGGCTTTGTCGGAGACGGAATCAATGACGCACCTGTAATTGCCAGGGCGGACGTAGGATTTGCCATGGGAGGTTTAGGTTCTGACATAGCTATTGAAGCGGCAGATGTAGTTTTAATGAATGATGATCCTATGAGCATACCCACAGCCGTATCAATATCTAAAAAGACAATGAGAATTGTAAGAGAGAACATAGGTTTTGCTATTGGAGTGAAGGTGCTGGTTATGGTTCTGGGAGCATTAGGTTTAGCTGATATGTGGGTAGCTGTTTTTGCTGATGTAGGAGTGTCGGTAATTGCTATATTAAATTCCTTGAGAGCTATGCTTGTGAGCAAAAGGGAATAGACAGAATTTTTACAGAATACTAATAAACTATAAACAAAAAGAGTTGACAAAGGTTATTTGTTGTGATAAAATAATCAAGTCGCTTGTAAAAGCGGCTTGATATGCGGATGTGGCGGAATTGGCAGACGCGCTAGACTTAGGATCTAGTGGGGTAACTCGTGAGTGTTCAAGTCACTTCATCCGCACCAGCAGGGGTGACCCCTGCACGCATTGCCGCCTTTTGCAAATTAGCTGAAGGTGGTTATTTTTATACAACGGCGGGCTGATACTTAGAAAAAAGCAACATTGACGCCGGAGCCTGTTCGCGTTTCACATTTTGTGGAACGCGAATTTTTTGTATCTCGCGTTAGTGGTGAATATTTTTGTTATTATTTTTAAGAAATCGGCAAGATTAGTTAGAAGATTGCCGATTTTACTTTTTCATCAATATTTACTAAAAACTGTTAACCCCTAAACGCATACCTCCTTGTCTTTTGCATAAAATTTAGTAAAGCGATTAAAATCCAAATATGCTGAAAGAATTAAAATCAAAGGGGAGTAATAAGGATGAAAATAATAAAAAATCTTACAGCAATCGTGTTGTGCATAGCAACCTTGTCCTTGTTTTTTGCGAGAGTTTATGCCGACGGAATTATAACACCCGAGACGGAAGCAACAGCCCTCGACATTTCAAATGAGCATAAAAAGTCAGGATTATCTGTGACAGCCGAAAAGGCGGTGCTGTATGAAGCAACAACAAATACGATAATATTCAATAAGAACGCCAATGAGAAAGCACCCATATCACATCTCACAAAGTTGATGACTATTTTGCTGACAGCAGAGAAGCTTAAAACAGATAAGGATTTCACTCTTAACAGAAAGCTTATAACTTCTTCAGAGGCGAACTCGAAACAAGGCTCGCAGATATGGCTGGATGTAGGTGAGAAAATCAGCGTAAAGGAGCTTTTGAAATCGGTCACCATAGGAAATGCAAACGATGCCTGTTTTGTTCTTGCTGAGGGCATTTCGGGAAATGAAAAGACATTTGTAAAAGCTATGAACGAGCGTGCTAAATCGCTCGGAATGAAGAATACTACTTTTGTTGACTGCACAGGTATAAGTGAATCCAATATTTCCACAGCCAAGGATATAGCCATTCTCTCAGCAGAGCTGCTAAAGCATAATAATCTAAAGGGCTTTTTCACAACATGGATGGACAGTGTCAGAGGGGGAAAGGCAGAGCTTGTCAACCTAAACACGCTGGTTAGAAAGTATAAAGGAATAAGCGGACTTAAAGCGTGTGCGTCGGATAAGTCAGGAAACTGTATAGCAGCATCTGCTTCAAGAAACAATCTTAACCTGATAGCAGTTGCTTTAAAAACTAAAGATAGCGACAGTAGGGAGGCTGATGCACGGGCAATGCTCGATTTCGGGTTTGAGGGGTATGATATGTATGCCCCTGAGATTCCAAAGGACGCGACAGAACCAATCAATGTGATACACGGTTTTGAGCTTAAGACGGATACCTATGTTGACGGAACAGCAAAGCTTGTTGTCAAGAGGGGAACAACGGGCGATATAAGCATAACTTATGATAGAGTGAGCAAGCTTGAAGCCCCTGTGAAGAAAAATACAAAGATAGGCGAGCTTGTGTTCAAAATGGGATCAAAGGAATTATTAAAACGCAATATATATACAAAAACTGATGTGAAGCGTATAGATTTAGTGGGTGCGTTTGGTAAATTATTGTTAAGCTTACTAAAAAATTAGTTAAAAATTGTATTAGTTGCACAAAAACTTAATTGTTACATAAAGTTGCAAAAAGAGCACTTGAAAAAAAACTTGTTTTATAGTAAAATAGTAATAGTTAAAACTAGAAAGGAATTTAAAAAGTGGCTATTAAACTAAACACAAAATATCTCGGTTCTTTTATTGAAGAACACGAAATGGAAGCAATGAAAGCTCAGATTAGTGATGCGCATAATACTATTGAAAAGAGAAGCGGTCTGGGTAACGACTTTTTAGGGTGGGTTGACCTTCCCGAGAATTACGATAAAGACGAGTTTAAAAGAATTAAAGCGGCTGCTGAGAGAATAAAGGAAAAAGCAGATATTCTTATTGTCATCGGAATAGGTGGCTCGTATCTCGGAGCAAGAGCTGCTATTGAACTTTTGAAGTCGCCTTTTTACAACAACTTGAAAAAGGATACACCAGACATCTATTTTGTCGGAAACAATATCAATCCGACCTATCTTCAGGAAATTCTCTCTATTTGCGAGGGCAAGGACATTTGCGTAAATGTTATCTCAAAATCGGGAACTACTACCGAGCCTGCTCTAGCTTTCAGAATTTTCAAGAAGCTTGTTGAGGATAAGTATGGCAAGGAAGAATCAAAGAACAGAATTTTTGCAACTACTGACGCTAAGCGTGGAACTTTAAAGGAGCTTTCTGATAAAGAGGGCTATGAAACATTTGTCATAGCTGATGATGTAGGCGGAAGATTTTCTGTTTTGACTGCTGTAGGACTTCTTCCTATTGCAGTTGCAGGCTGTGACATCGACAAGATTATGGCTGGTGCAAAGCGGGGTATGGATAAATACTCTAAGGATGACGGCAATGACTGCTACAAATATGCAGCCGTAAGAAATATTTTAAACAGAAAAGGCAAGTCGGTTGAAATGCTAGTTTCTTACGAGCCTGCCTTCACTATGATGGCAGAGTGGTGGAAACAGCTTTACGGTGAGAGCGAGGGCAAGGACAATAAGGGTATATTCCCATCGTCTGCAACCTTCTCGACCGATCTTCACTCTCTTGGACAGTTCATTCAGGACGGCTCAAGAATAATGTTTGAGACAGTAGTTGATGTAAAGAAGCCTAAGCAGGATCTTTTCCTTGAAGAGGACGCTGAAAACCTTGACGGCTTAAACTTCCTGACAAATCAGAATATGTCTGACGTAAACAGAAAGGCTCTTGAGGGAACTATTTTAGCACACACAGACGGCGGAGTACCTAATGTAGTTATCGAGGTTGACGAGCTTGATGAAGAAAACTTCGGTGAGATGGTTTATTTCTTTGAAAAGGCTTGTGCTGTATCCGGATATATTTTAGGCGTTAATCCTTTTAATCAGCCGGGTGTTGAGAGCTATAAAAAGAATATGTTTGCTCTTTTAGGAAAGCCAGGCTATGAGGATCAAAAGGCTGCACTTGAGGAAAAACTAAAGTAAGATATTTTCTTGTACAATATTAAATTAATCCATTTTCGGACAGGTTTAGATTTGTCCGTTAAAATAAATTGCCCCATGGGCGGAACGGAGTGTTGTTATGATTAGCATTATAACAGGAAAAAAAGGAACAGGAAAAACAAAAATCTTGGTTGACAAAATCACCGAGGCTTCAAATAAGGCAACAGGTAATGTTGTTTGTATTGAAAAGGGAATGAAACTCACATATGACCTCCCTCACAGCGTAAGACTTGTCGATGCAGATGAATACGCAATTGACAGCTATGACACATTTTACGGCTTTGTAATGGGTATGCTTGCAGGAAATTATGATATTCAGGAAGTTTTCATAGACGGTATTTTGAAAATTGGCGGAAGAGATTATGATAAACTGGGAGCTATGTTTGAAAAGCTGAATGCTCATATAGATGATGTAAATATTATCTTTACTGTATCAACTGATGCTGATGAGCTTCCTGACAGAGTAAAGGCATTTATGTAAGCCTTGAGATATTAGTTTGTGTTAAAATTACATAAAAACTATTGACAATGGAAACCATAATAGTTATAATGTAATTTGTGATGTTTGAGGTGTTAGAATGAAGATTCAACTGAAGCAGCTATTTGATATAGTTGGTGAACGCAAGGAAATTGATTATAAAATACCGCTTGATGAGCTTGACGGTTATAAAGCGGTTTCATTCAAAACACCTGTATCAATAAACGGAGAAGTCGAAAACAGAGCAGGAATTGTAGAGTTAAAAATTCATATTAGTTTTGTTTTGGACTGCGTTTGTGACAGATGTCTTAAAAAATTCGAGCAGGAGTATGAATATGATTTTGAGCATACAATCGTTCAGAAGTCTCAGAAAGAGGACGACGACCGCATAGTATGCGAAGATATGATTCTTGACTTGAATGAGTTGGCTATTTCTGATTTATTGTTGCAGCTGCCTTCAAAGATTTTATGTAAGGAAGACTGCAAGGGCTTATGCTTCAATTGTGGGCAAAACCTCAATGAAGCTTCTTGCGAATGCTCAAAGAGTCAATAGCCGCAACAATACTTAAATTAAAAATATCCTAAGAGGAGGTGCCACAATGGCAGTACCAAAGAGAAAAGTATCCAAGGCTAGGCGTGACAAAAGGCGTTCTGCTGTTTGGAAATTAGATGCACCAGCTTTGAGCAGATGTTCTAATTGCGGTGAGCTTACAGCTCCACATAAAGTTTGTAAAAATTGCGGATTTTATAAGGGTGTAGAGGTTATCAAAAAGAGCAGTAAAGCTGATAAATAAGCATCTTTGTAAAGCAGAGGTGGAGTTTTCCTTCTCTGCTTTTTTCGTGTTTGATTTTAATTTGGATAGGAAGTGAAATTTATGTCACTACCGATAGTAGCGATTGTCGGCAGACCTAATGTAGGGAAGTCTACGCTGTTTAATAAGTTGATAGGACAAAAGCTGTCTATTGTTGAGGATACACCAGGCGTTACAAGAGACAGAATCTATTCAAAGTGCGAGTGGTCGGGCAGACAGTTTATGCTTGTCGATACAGGTGGTATCGAGCCTAAAACTAATGACATTATCCTGTCTCAGATGAAGCGACAGGCAGAGGTAGCTATAACAAGTGCTGATGTAATTATTTTCATTACCGATATAAGAACAGGAGTAACTGCAAACGATTATGATGTGGCGTCTATGCTTATAAAATCGGGAAAGCCTGTTGTTCTTTGCGTGAATAAATGCGACAGTGTCGGAAGTCCGCCTCCTGAAATATATGAGTTTTATAATCTCGGTATCGGGGATCCTATTGCTGTTTCCTCGGTTCACGGACACGGAACGGGCGATTTACTTGACGAGGTTATTCAGTATTTCAGTGATAGTGATGAGGAAGAGGACGATGAAGATGCAATTAAGGTAGCGGTTATCGGAAAGCCAAATGCAGGAAAGTCCTCAATTATCAATAAGATTTGCGGCGAGGAAAGGCTGATCGTCTCAGATATCGCGGGAACTACCAGAGATGCTACAGATACTGTTGTTGAGAATGAAAAGGGTAAGTTTGTTTTCATTGATACGGCAGGAATAAGAAGAAAGTCCAAGGTACTCGAAAGTATAGAGAGGTATAGTGTTCTAAGGGCATATATGGCGGTGGATAGGGCAGATGTTGCAGTTATCGTAATAGATGCAACCGTTGGCTTTACCGAGCAGGATTCCAAGGTTGCGGGCTATGCTCACGAGCAGGGCAAGGCTTGTGTTGTTGCAATAAACAAATGGGATGCCATTGAGAAGGACACAAACACAATGAATGAATACACAAGCAAGCTTAAATCGGATTTTAGCTTTATGTCATACGTTCCGTTTGTATTTATTTCAGCAAAGACAGGCCAGAGGTTAGATAAGCTGTTTGATACCATTAAGCTAGTTGCTGAGAAAAATTCTATAAGAATTTCAACAGGAAAGCTAAACGATGTTCTGGCTTATGCAACAAGCAGAGTTCAGCCGCCGTCTGATAAGGGTAAGAGACTTAAGATTTACTATATGACACAGCCGACAACTAAACCACCTACATTCGTTACATTTGTTAATAAGGCAGAGCTGTTCCATTTTTCATATCAAAGATATCTGGAAAACCAGATTCGAGAAACCTTTGGGCTTGAGGGAACGCCTGTAAGATTTATTGTTCGAGAACGAGGAGTAAACGATACAAAATAATTTAAGGTGATTATTATGACAGAATTTTTGTGTATTGCAATTACTGCAATAGCTTCATATCTTTTCGGAAGCTGTAACTCAGCACTAATCGTGTGCAGAATTCTAAAGCACGATGATATAAGAAAATATGGAAGTAAAAGCGCTGGGCTTACCAATGTTCTCAGGGTTTACGGAAAAATTTCTGCACTTATAACTCTTTTGTGCGATTTGTTCAAGGGAGTTATTGCAGTAGTTCTGGCACGGCTCATCGTTACAAATATTTTGGGAGTAGTGTTCTTTGGCGATAATTTGTTTATAGGATATGTCGCAGGAATATGTGTGGTGTTAGGGCATATTTTCCCTATCTTTTATGGGTTTAAGGGCGGAAAGGGTGTTCTTACCGCTTGTACCACAATGCTTGCCGTTGACTGGCTTTCAACGCTTATATGCTTAGGTGTGTTTATTATTATTGTAGCTATAACAAAATACGTATCACTTGGATCAATAATAGCTATAGGGTTTAATCCGTTTATTACTATAGTTACTCAGATGATTCGGAATTACGACGGAATATGGATAAATGTTATATTTTCGGCTGTGTTGGCGATACTTGTAATTTATAAGCACAGAGCCAATATAATAAGGCTTAAAAATCACGATGAAAACAAACTGAGCTTTAAAAATAAAGCTAACAATTTATAATGCTATGATGGAGGGTTATTATGGCTGATATTGTTATTCTGGGTTCAGGAGGATTTGGACTTTCTCTTGCTGTTATGTGCGAAAAGCTGGGTCACAATGTAACGGTATGGTCAAAGTTTAAGGACGAAATCGATACTATTGAGAGAACAGGCGAGCTTAAAGCAAAGCTTCCGGGAGTTATTGTTCCGAAATCTATAAAGCTTACAACAGATATTTCCTGCGTTAAGGATAAGGATATAGTTGTTGTTGGTATTCCATCTTCATTTGTCAGAGAAACCTGTGAAGAGGCAAAGCCATATATGAGCGAAAATACCTATATAGTAAACACTTCTAAAGGACTTGAGAACGGTACTCTCAAGCGAATGAGCGTTGTTGTTTCGGAGGTTTTTGATAAAAATCGAGTTATCGTTCTTACAGGTCCTTCTCACGCTGAGGAGCTTGCAAAAGGGATCCCTACAACCGTTGTAGTGTCATCAAAAGACCACAATGCAGCAAAATATATTCAGGAAGCAATGTCAAGTCAGGTTCTGAGATTATATATAAACGACGATATAGTAGGCTGCGAAATTGGCGGTTCGCTTAAAAATATAATTGCTCTTGCGGCAGGAATTTGCGATGGTATGGGATTTGGCGATAATACTAAGGCGGCTCTTATGACAAGAGGTATCAGCGAGATTGCCCGTCTGGGAGTATCTTTAGGAGCAAGTACAAGCACATTTGCAGGTCTTACCGGAATAGGCGATTTGATTGTAACCTGCACAAGTATGCATTCACGAAATCGCCGTGCAGGAATACTTATAGGAAAAGGTCACACTCCTGAGGAGGCTGTGAGAATGGTCGGAACGGTAGAAGGATATCATTGCACAAAAACTGCATATGCTCTTGCAAAGTCTCAGGGGGTTGAAATGCCCATAACCGAACAGCTTTATTCGGTTTTGTTTGAGGGAAAACGGGTTGATATCGCATTGAAAGAGCTTATGACAAGACCGAGTTCAAATGAGAATGAGAGAATAGTATTATAAAAAAGGCTGCCTGATAATCAGACAGCCTTTTTAAAGTTCTGTAGTTATATTTAGTGTTTTTTATGCTTTTCAAAAGACTCAAACATTTCTTTCAAATTTTCGGTTATTGTCTGATTAGAATGAAACGGACGGAAAAAGTAATGCTTCTGACTTGTTTTTTCCTGTTTTTTGCGAATATATTCTTTGAGGTGTTCATATTTAACAATAACATCTTTTTCATCGGCAAATTTTTTGAGCTTTGTAATAAGCTGAGCAGATTTTACGGCATCAATTATAAAAATGCCGAAAAACAGTCCGATAACGAAGGAGAATGCAAGATTCTGCGACAGCCATTTCAAGGAGTTGAGGATGTAAGGGTGAATAAGAAAGTAATATACTGAACCAAGCAATGCCCAAATCAGCGAAAATTTTGGACAGATAATTCCTTGAATGTTTCCCCACTCATTACTGTAATCCCACAAACGAATTTTAAATACTTTTACACTTATAATTCCGGCTATGTATTCAACGACAGTCATACATATAGCCATAAGAATGAAAATTATTGTCTTATTAAAAACAGGATTGATCATATTAAAGATGTTCAGTGAAGCTAATAAATATAATACGCATAAACCGATTCCGTACAATGGAAGATACGGACCGATGCAAAACCCCGGATTGATCCATTTTCGTTCCGGATTGGAGCTTGAAAAATAACGGCGGAAAAGAAGTTCAAGAAGCCAGCCGGAAACAGAGCCGATAAAAAATAAAAATGCCAGAATTAAGAATAAATTCATTTTACGTCACCCTTTATAATTTTTCCTGTAAAAAATAATTTTATAATAAAACAGCCTTTTTAAGCTCCTCAGCTTTGTCGGTTTTCTCCCAAGCAACATTTAGGTCCTCACGACCCATATGACCGTATGCAGCTAGTTTTTTATAAATCGGCTTGCGAAGACCTAAAGCTTCAATAATAGCAGATGGACGAAGATCAAAAACTTTTTTGACTGCTTCGCTTAACTTATCAGGCCCTAAATCACTTGTGTCGAATGTTTCAATATCAATCATAACCGAAACAGGAGAGGCAACGCCAATTGCATATGCAAGCTGAACCTCGCATTTATCCGCAAGATTAGCGGCAACAATGTTTTTGGCAATATATCTCGCCATATAAGCCGCCGAACGGTCAACCTTTGTCGGGTCTTTTCCCGAGAAAGCACCGCCTCCGTGGCGGCCCATTCCGCCGTAGGTGTCGATGATGATTTTTCTTCCAGTAAGTCCGCTGTCACCGTGAGGCCCGCCGATTACAAATCTTCCTGTAGGGTTTATATAATATAAGGTGTTATCGTCGAGAAGCTTTTTCGGCAAAACTGATTTAATGACCTTTTCGATAATGTCTGTTCTTATTTGCTCAAGAGTTACATTTTCATCGTGCTGAGAGGAAACAACGACAGTGTCGATTCTTTTCGGCTTGCCATTTTCATATTCAACAGTCACCTGAGTTTTTCCGTCTGGACGCAAATAGGGAAGCGTACCGTTCTTTCTTACTTCGGTAAGCTTCATAGCAAGCTTATGTGCCAGAGAGATCGGCATTGGCATAAGCTCCGGAGTTTCATTGCAGGCATATCCGAACATCATACCCTGATCTCCAGCACCGATTTCGTTTAGATTTTCGTCACGTCCCTCTAAAGCGTTATCAATTCCCTGTGCTATATCAGGGGATTGCTTGTCCATTGTAGTAATAACGGCACAGGTGTTTCCGTTGAAGCCGTATGCGTCATTATCGTAGCCAATTTCATTTACCGTTTGTCTGACTATTTCGGGAATATCAACTTGTGCTTTTGTAGTTATTTCACCCATACACATGATCATTCCGGTTGTAGCAACAGTCTCGCAGGCAACTCTTGAATAGGGATCTTGTTCAAGCATTGCATCTAATATTGCATCTGAGACTTGATCGCAGATTTTATCTGGGTGTCCCTCTGTTACAGATTCAGATGTAAAAAGATTTCTTGACATTTATCATTCCTCCAAATTTGTTAAACAAAAAAGCGCTTCTAATCCGAAACGCTTGAATTTATTATCTAAATTCCTCATCTTTCGGGTTTTATTACCGCAGGATTTAGCACCTTAATAAAAAATAATTAGGTTGCCGGGCTTCACAGGACCTGATTCCTCCACCTCTCTTGATAAGGTTGTAATGATATTATACTACTAGTTTTCCTATATGTCAACAAAAAATATTATATTTTTAATAATGCAAAAGTAGATACAATATAATAGTTATAGAGTGAATTTGTCAAATAATTGTTGAAAAGTTAGTCTTAATATGTTAATTTTGACAAACTCAAAAAACCGAAAAAAATTTTGAAAAAAACGCTTGACAAGGAAAAGTTGGTGTGATA
The DNA here is from genome assembly GCA_947624345.1 of uncultured Clostridia bacterium. Lineage (GTDB taxonomy): Bacteria > Bacillota > Clostridia > Oscillospirales > Ruminococcaceae > UMGS1601. Next base: position 18,263 of record CANQJW010000033.1, read on the forward strand.
TAATAATCAGGC
>CANQJW010000034.1 GCA_947624345.1 uncultured Clostridia bacterium
TAAATATCTGGTCTTGACCTTCTGCTACACTAACTTCTCCGGACGGCGTTATACTTCCTCCAGAATTAGCGTTAGCTATAATGCTATAGTATTCTGGTCCTTTAATCTCAAACTCCTTTATAATACTGCCAGTGTAATTTCCTATTCCAGTAATATTAATTGTTCCCGTTCCCGGGTTTACGTTCTCTCCATAAGAAACGGTATAGTCGGTTCCGCTTACCAAAGTATTTTTGCCTAGCATTAAAGTTACATTTGGTTTTATACTCTGTCCAGTATATGCCTGAGGTTCTATGTCACTAATCATAGATTCAGTCAGTGTACATGGAAGAATATTAAATGTTTTTGATATATCACCTATATAATTATTTTTTCCAGCTATCGTTATAATTCCTCTGCCTACGTTTTTATTGTTGGAATAAGTAAGTGCATAATCTATATTTCGAGTTAAAGTTTTTTCACCGTGTATTACTTTAACACTCGGGTAAAGATTACTTGCATTATAAACCTGATCTTCTATATCGCTTATCATTTCATTTGTTAATATTAAGCTATCAATTGTAAAATGAACAATCTTAATGCCTTTGTAATTATTGATTCCATAAACTTTGGCTATAGCTTCTCCTGCATCTATATTATTTAAATATGTCACTTTATAATCTTTATCAGTGAGCTTTTTTCCATCAATGTTAATACTAACTTTCGGTTTACATTCATTTCCCGAATAGTTAACTGAAGTATTTTCAAAAGTAATATTTCCATCACTGATCGACTTTCTCTCATCCTGAGTTTCGCTATCTCCAAGAACTGTCAAAGCCTTGACACTGGCACAACGATACCTTCCTTGATATCCATGCAAATCATTCCAATTATTAGGATCTGACGATGTGTTTATAAAACTCTGATGTGGTTCTGTATGTTCTTCTGTTTTTAACCAATAGTACTCCGTACTCTCAGAAGCATAAATTCGAGAAAATCCTCTATCAATTTCTAATTTTACAACTACACTAAACTTTGTTCCCTTTTCTATCTTAATAAGTTTTTTAAGCGGAATCGTATAAACGCCTGCAAATTCTACATAAGCACTTACCGGTGTTGAAAGCATAGGTGTTCCGCTGGTAGGGTCTGAAGTATCTTTGATATTTGTATAAACCTGTACTTCACAGTTAGTATTATCGCTTGCCACATTTACCGATACACCTTTTATGTATTCACTTAAGTTACTTGTTCCATTTTTTGCTTCATATATATTTGCAGCACTTACGGTTCTTCCATAAATATTTGTCGTAGGAAAAGAGCCATCATAATAATAGTTATAATCATATTCTTCGTTTTTCATATAATCATATGCAGTTATATCAAGCAACTTTTGTGATTGAGACATTTGAAAATATCCGTCACGTAATGCCCCATATTTTCCCCAACTATTCTTAACAATCCATACACCGTCTTCAGGTGGTATATTTTTATTAAATGTTTCCTTACTTACTGTATCATCCCAGCCCACAATAGTAACTGCATGAGTAGCATCAAAGGTTCCTGGCAGATAATATGGATAATCGGCTGAAAAAGCTTTTGAGTCACAATAAAATGTAACATTTACCGCACCATATTTCATAATGTAAGATTTAATTATATCTACCGAAAACGGAATAAATATAGCATTCTCAAGCTTATACTCTGGCTGATCGTATTCTATATCCCCACTGGGAATTTTAGTTCTAGAATAGGGAACTTCCTCTTCAGACAATGGATTATTCCAATGTGCTAAATGCATTGCTGTGAACAGTGTATTACATCCACCGTACATCCAACCTCTATTTTCTAATGAAATATTTTTGTCTTTACCTGTATTATTCAGTGGATCGTTTTTACGATTAAAAATTGAATACGCAAGATACATTTCTGATAGATCAATTTCTTTTTGATCACTGTATAGCCCTTCTTTTATAATACTGGCTTCAGAAGAAGCCATAGTAGCAAATGCCCAACAGGTCCCGTAAGGATTCTGATCTTTTACACTTGTTATATATCCGTTTTTTCTTGAATCGTATTTCTCGGGTAGGCTTAAACCTTCTGATGTTGCTTTAGGAGTATTTGTTATGACAGGAGTTGGTCTTAAACCTTCAATATAATGATAAGAATTATTAAATTGTGAAACATCAACAAACTCTGATTCTGTTTCTACCTGTTGTTTAACTAACCGTATTTCTGCCCCTGCATAAAGTGGTATCTGAATAAACATACAAAGTACCAATAAAACACTAAACAGTTTTCTCTTAATCATAATGCACCAATTCCTTTCTAAACTTACTAAAAATTAACAACAATTATGGTTGCTTTTTGTATATTATATCATATAAAATTTAAAAAGTCAAAAAAAAATAGCTAATACTAAAGATTTCTGCGTTTTAAATAGAAGTGACCCATTTGGGTCTTATCTTTTTTACGCATATCGGTACGCTCTTATTTTTACAAACTTCTCCTTGACTTTTTACTCAAATTATGGTATATTTGTAGTTACCCTAAAAACAAATGTGCTCAGGAGGTGGACTTATTGAATTATAATAGTGACGGAAAATTTGTCGTTGTCAATTCAACGGTTTTGCCTGAGATAATATTAAAGGTGCTTGAAGCAAAGCGGATAAAAGCCAGAGGCGATGTAAAGTCCTCTGCTGACGCTTGCAGGAAAATCGGAATTTCAAGAAGCGCATATTATAAATATAAGGACTCTGTTTTTGCTTATGAAGAAAAGCTTACAAACAAAATTGTTTCGCTTTATCTTGTTCTTAAAGATGAAAAAGGCGCTTTATCGTCAATACTTACTAGCCTCTATGAAATGGGTGCTAATATACTTACCGTAAATCAAAACATTCCAATTGATTCGGTTGCAACGGTTACCGTTTCGGTTAAGCTTGAAAGCGATACACTGAATACGGTAAATATAAAAAATGAACTCTCAAAGCTGAGCAGTGTAGTTGATGTTAAAATTATAAGCGGAGAATAACTAAAAATAAGCTATCACCGCAATAAATATATCTACCAAATTTGAAAGGAAAATTAAAATGAGTAAAATAGCAGTAATAGGTTATGGTGTTGTTGGTTCGGGAACAGTAGAGCTGTTCGAGACTAACAAAAAATCAATATGTGAAAAGGTCGGAAGAGATATTGAGCTAGGATATATTCTAGATCTGAGGGATTTCCCTGACTCACCGTATGCAGATAAAATGACAAAGGACTTCACCGATATTCTTAACGATGGTGAAGTTGAGGTTGTAGCCGAGCTTATCGGAGGACTTCATCCGGCATATGAGTTCACCAAACAGCTTCTAGAAAAGGGCAAAAGCGTTGTAACCTCTAACAAAGAGCTTGTTGCTGCAAAGGGAGCGGAGCTTCTTAAAATCGCAAATGATAACAATGCCAACTATCTTTTCGAAGCTTCTGTCGGCGGAGGGATCCCTATTATACGTCCGCTTCACAAATGCCTTGCAGGAAACGAAATTGAACAGATTTCGGGAATACTCAACGGTACGACTAACTTTATCCTGACAAAGATGATAAAGGATCAGATGAGCTTTGAGGATGCATTGAAGCAAGCTCAGAAAAACGGCTATGCCGAAGCTGATCCTACTGCTGATGTTGAAGGACACGATGCCTGCCGAAAGATTTGTATTTTGGGTTCTCTTGCATATGGAAAGCATATTTATCCCGATATGGTGCATTGCTCGGGAATTAAAAAAGTATCGCTGGTTGATGTTGAATACGCATCAAACGCAGGATATTCTATAAAGCTTATAGGTTCGGTAAAGCCTGCTGGCGACGGAAAGCTTGTTGCTATAGTTTGTCCTATGCTTGTTCCTAAGAATAATCTTCTCTCAAATGTCGACGGAGTATATAACGCCATAAGCGTGACCGGAAACGGAGTAGGAGATGTTGTGTTCTACGGTCAGGGCGCTGGTAAGCTTCCTACCGCTTCAGCAGTAGTGGGAGATATTATTGACGCTCTTAAGCATCAACAGCGTGTACTTGCGCTTTCATGGAGTGAATCCAAGGACGACAACAGTTTTATGACATCCTACAAAGATTCTCAGACAGCTATGTATATCCGCATTGAATGTGAGAACGCTGACAACTTTAAGCGTTCACTTTCAACAGTGTTTGGTAAGGTTATATTTATCGAGCGTGAAAACCGCCCCGATAATGAGCTTGCGTTTATCACTCCGACAATGGTTGAGAAGAACATAGACACAGAGCTTACAATTCTTTCTCACTCGGCTAAAATATTAAGTAAAATCAGGTTATATTAAGATAAAGCCCTTATTAAGGTGTTGTGTTATAATAGAATAGAAAAGCTCCCTTAGCTTATCATAAAGATAGGTTAAGGGAGTTTTAATTAAGGCAAGAAATAGATGCTAGATACAAGAGCATTTATTTCTCACCAAGTTCTAACCACTAGTATATATTTTTTTGACTTTTGAAACTTAGTACAACCAGCTGTTACTCAAACAAATTTAGTTTACCAAAAGTTGAGTGAAGCAACGTCCCATTGCATTATCTGTTTTTGTACATCTTATCGTAATAATCCTGATACTCGCCGCTGATGATTTTCTCCCACCAGCCCTTGTTATCGAGATACCATTGAATAGTCTTTTTTATTCCGTCCTCAAACCTTGTTTCAGGAAGCCATCCAAGCTCGTTGTGTATCTTAGTGGGATCTATTGCATATCTCAGGTCATGGCCTTTTCGATCTGCAACATATGTGATAAGCTCCTCGCCTTTTCCAAGCTCTTTAAGAATAATCTTTACAATATCAATATTAGCCTTCTCGTTGTGTCCGCCGATATTATAAACCTCTCCGACTGTTCCCTTGTGAATAATAAGATCAATCGCCTTGCAGTGATCCTCAACATAAAGCCAGTCACGAACATTTTCGCCCTTTCCGTAAACAGGAAGCGGCTTATCGTGAAGGGTGTTTATTATCATCAATGGAATAAGCTTTTCAGGAAAATGATAGGGACCGTAGTTATTAGAGCATCTGCTTATTGTAACAGGAAGTCCATAGGTTCTGAAATAAGCACCGACGAGCAAATCGGCAGATGCCTTAGAAGCAGAATAAGGCGAGCTTGTGTGGATAGGAGTCTCCTCTGTAAAGAACAAATCAGGTCTGTCAAGAGGTAAATCCCCGTAAACCTCATCAGTTGAAACCTGATGATAACGCTCAATTCCAAACTTTAAGCAAGCGTCCATAAGGGTCTGAGTTCCCAAAATATTTGTATTCAGGAAAATGCCTGGGTTTTCAATACTTCTGTCAACATGGCTCTCAGCCGCAAAGTTTACTACAATATCAGGGTGCTCTTCTTCAAACAGATTAAAAACTGCCTCTCTGTCGGTTATATCAGCTTTGACAAATCTAAAATTCGGGTTGTCTGCAACACTTTCAAGCGTTTCCAGATTTCCTGCATAGGTAAGTGAGTCAAGACAAATGATTTTATAGTCAGAATACTTTTTCAGCATATAATGAACAAAGTTTCCTCCGATAAATCCTGCTCCGCCTGTAACTATAATCTTTTTCATATTAAATCTAGCTCTTAAGAGCTTTCCTCCGTCTTAAATTTTAATCTATTTACTTTCCTCAGCCAGTGAAATCAGATACTTACCGTAATCTGTCTTTTCAAGCTCTTTGCCTAAGCTTTTAAGCTGCTCTGTTGTAATAAATCCCTTTCTCCATGCAATCTCTTCAATACAGCTTATGTAAAAGCCTTGTCTTGACTGAACAGCTTCAACATACTCAGCCGCTTTCAATAGTCCCTGAGGAGTTCCAGTGTCAAGCCAAGCCATTCCCCTGCCGAGAGTGACAACCGATAGCCTGCCTTCTTCAAGATAAGCGTTGTTTACAGAGGTAATCTCAACCTCTCCTCTTGCTGACGGCTTGACATTCTTGGCAATCTCAACAACCTTGTTATCATAAAAATACAATCCCGGAACAGCGAAGTTTGATTTCGGATTTTCAGGCTTTTCCTCTATTGAGATAACCTTGTTGTTCTCATCAAACTCAACAACTCCGAAGGATCTCGGATTTTTAACGGGATATCCAAAAACCGTTGCACCGTCGTTGTTCTCAATTGCCTGAGCAAGAAGTTTTGAAAAATCCTGACCGAAAAACACATTGTCTCCCAGAATCAAGCACACACTGTCATCGCCAATAAACTCCTCGCCGATGATAAATGCCTGTGCCAAACCCTTTGGCTCCGGTTGTATTTCATACTTAATAGATACACCTATTCTCGAGCCATCGCCCAAAAGCTCCTCATACTGAGAAATAGCTTCGGGCGTTGAAATTATAAGTATCTCCCTTATCTTTGCCAGCAAAAGCACCGATAAAGGATAATAAATAAGCGGTTTATCATAAACAGGAAGAAGCTGTTTTGAGACTACCTTAGTCATAGGATAAAGTCTTGTTCCGCTTCCCCCTGCAAGAATTATTCCTTTCATTTTACATCCTCCTTGCTATATCGTATAAATAATAATTCCAATTAAAATAAGTGCCAAAGCTATTATTTTTTTTATATTTATTTTTTCGTGAAATATGACAACGCCAAATATCGTTACATAAATATATCCTGTTGTTTCAAGCATTGCACCTATACTTAAGGGTATACCCTTGTAAGCAATCATAGTAAGCATAGTGCAGATCAAAAACAAACCATACCCTAATATAACATATTTGTCCGTATACTCTGCAATAGTATTCTTATGAGTTCTTAAAGCGGCCTTTTTCAGCAAAACCTGAGAAACCGATGCCAAAAACACACTTACTATATACAATATTAAAAATCCTACTTGTATATTATTCAATTGCGTCCTCCTCATCTGATTTCACATAAAGCAAAACTCCCGCTATTATTATAACAGCACCGATTATATCTTTGATTCCTATTCTCTCATGGAAAAAAAGTATCCCGAAAACAATTCCCCAAATAACAGTAATTGCTTTGTTGGCATAAGCAGTAGTCAAGGGAAGATGCTTGATAACCTTCTGCCACCCGAAGGCGTAGATCATAAGCATAAAAAGCACTACTCCGTAAAAGAGGAAAAAATATAAACTCATAAACGGTCTTGAGCCGGCGAGCTTGCTGAAAACTCCGCTTACTGAATAAATCAATATAATTATGTGAAGCAATAAATAGTATTTTGAATTACTTTTCATCTTTAATTTCGCCTTCTTTTTTTACTACTTCACGAACTACATATTGAGGAGCAACATTTGAACACATAAAGATACGTCCTACGTACTCGCCTATTATACCTAGCACCACAAGTATAACTCCGCCTAATAACAGCATTATTGCCATTGTAGAACTCCAACCTACAGGTGCTGAACCTTTCAGGAAATATGAAATAATAATATAAATCAAAAACAAAAAACCGCAGATTGAAGAAAATCCTCCGAAATAAGTTGCCATACGCAAAGGCTTTACCGAGAATGATGTAAATCCATTCAACCACAGATTTATAAGTTTTCTCAATGTATATCCCGAACTTCCCTCTTTACGCTGTCTGTGATTAACGTAAACATTGCAAATATTTCTGGTCGTTCGAAGAACCAATCCAATAACATAAGGATAACAATTCTCATAACGCAACATTTCATCAATTACAAAACGTCTTGCAGCAAAATAACTGGTTATCATAAGCTTCTTTGGTTTTCCAAGCAGAACTTCTGTCATCTTGCTGTTAATCTTGCTGCCAAAATTGCGAAAAACAGAGTGCTGCTTATGCTCATATGAAGCGTATACAACATCAAAGCCTTTTTCTATCTTTTCCAGCAGCTTGCCGACCTCATTAGCAGGAGTTTGTCCGTCATCGTCCAAGCAGACAATTATATCTCCGCTTGCGTAGCGAAATCCTGCCATAAGAGCCGCATGCTGTCCGAAATTTTTGGCTAGATTTATTCCAATTATACGCGGATTTTGTTTTGCCATACTCCTTATAACGTTAAATGTACCGTCGGGTGAACAGTCGTTGACCAAAACAATCTCATAATCGTATGTAGTCAAATTAAGCATAGTACTTGTAATTTCCTCAACTACAGACGTTATAGTATTTTTCGATTTATAACATGGAATAACAAACGATATTTTTTCCATTATACACCCTCCGTACCACTTACATCACTAGTATCTTTAGACAGTATCGCCATAAAAATAACATTTCTATATTTCCCGTCTAAATACACCATATCGCGGAACACGCCTTCTTTTTCAAAACCTGCCTTTTCATAAGCCTTATATGCCCCGTCGTTTCCGTCAAGAACGCGCAGACTTATCCGATGCAGATTCAAAGTATCCAATCCGTATTGCGTAAACAGCTTTGTTGTTTCAGTGCCTAACCCTTTTCCTCTTGCAGAATTTTCACCGATAAAAATTCCGAATTCTGCACTTTTATTCTGCATATCTATATCCCGATAATAAACCGAGCCTATCGGAGAATTGTCTTTAGCAGATAAAATAATGTATTGTACAACCTCTCCGTCCTTTACCTTAGTTTCCATCCAATGCTTATGCATTTCATTAGTAAACTTTTCTCTAAAGATAAAGTTTTTTTGAACCGAGGGATTGTTGCGCCATTTTACAATATAATCAGTATCTTCCATAGTAATAGGACGAAGAACAACTTTTTCTCCATATAATATTTTATCTATATTTTCCCTAATCATTATGCTTACCCTTCTAATTTATTATAAAATGATAATACACTTTCAATTACCTGTTTCTGATCGTCTTCTGACAACCTATAATACATAGGCAGTCTTACCAAGCGTTCACTTTCCCTTGTAGTAAATTCATCTTCTCCTGCAAAACGCCCGAATTTTTTACCAGCCGGAGCCGAGTGAAGAGGTACATAATGAAACACTGCCGCTACTCCCTTTTCCTTTAGGAATTTGATAAGTTTTGTTCGCTCATTGATATCTTTGCATTTGAGATAATACATATGTGCATTGTGCTCACACTCATCAGGGATCACAGGCAACTCAACTAATCCTGCTTTCTCAAGGGGAAGAAACGCCTTGTTATATCTGTTCCAGGAAGCTAATCTGTCTTGATTAATTTCATCTGCATGAAGCAATTGTGACCACAAATATGCGGCATTCATATCACTCGGCAAATAGCTGTCTCCGAAGTCTACCCAAGTATATTTATCAACCTGACCGAGTAAAAATTCAGCCCGATTTGTTCCCTTTTCACGAAGTATTTCAGCACGCATATTATATTTCGGGTTATTTATTAATATTGCTCCGCCTTCACCCATGGAATAATTTTTTGTCTCATGAAATGAATAACAGCCAAAATCACCGATTGTGCCAAGTGCCTTACCCTTATAAGAACTCATTACTCCCTGAGCAGCGTCCTCAATAACCTTTAAACCATATCTGCCTGCAATATCCATAATTGTGTCCATCTCACACGCTACTCCTGCATAATGCACCACAACAATAGCTTTTGTTTTATCAGTAATAGCCGCTTCTATCTTAGTTTCATCAATATTCATAGTATCCGGTCTTATATCTGTAAACACTAGCTTAGCGCCGCCCAATATAGCCGACGTTGCCGTACTGGAAAATGTATAACTTGGCAATATAACCTCGTCCCCGGATTGAAATTCACAAAGCAGCATAGCCATATCCAAAGCGGTTGTTCCGCTGGTTGTAAGCAATACCTTTTGAGCTTTGAAGCGTTCTTCCATCCATTTGCTGCACTTCTTTGTAAACAGTCCGTCACCGCAAATTTTATGAGCATCTATAGCCTGCTTTATAAAATCAATACCTTCCTCAACATAAGGCGGCTGATTAAAACTAATCATTGAAAAACCTCCTGAATTAAAAAATATCTAAGCTGAATTAAATCTCAGATTATGAAAGATTATTTTTCAAAGCTGTCTTTACGTCTTTTTAGACCCTGATACACTAAAATCATCGCAAAAATAACAATTCCAGCACCGCTCGCGATAAGCTCTGCTTTAAAGCCTACAGGTCTGTATTTAAGCTCTACGGTGTGCTTGCCCTTTTCTATATCAACGCCTGTAAAAGCAATATCAGTAACATAGGTTTCCTTCTCTTTGCCGTCTATATATACCTTCCAGCCCTTTGTATATGGAATACTTAAATAAAGCATACCATCATTTTCTGCATTTACAGTTCCCTTGATATAATTATCGTGTAGGGTTGAAACCTTAAGTCTGTTGTTTTCAAGCTTTTCAACCTGAGCGTCAAAGTTTTTCTGAGAAACTGCAATAACCTCAAGTGTGTCATAGGTATAATTGCCTTTTGTCTCAAATCCAATAGTGATTGTTCCGTCTGTTGACTCATAATATCCCAGGTTTGCAATATAGTCCTTAACGTCGTCCAATCCCTGATTGTCACCATCTGCATTACATAGCTTTTTTATGATTCCATGCTTTTTAACATGAACCTTAAAATCGCCATAAGGCATATATGAAATATGTTTAATGTCAAACATCAACGATTGAAGCTTGGAATCTATTTTGTCCTTTAAAGCGTTACTTTTATACTCTTCATAAGAATACGGATTTTTCTTTAAATTCTTGAAAACAACATATATCTCGCTGTTTTCAATTTCATCTGTTCTGATTTTTAAGCGTGATTTATCTGATGTTACTTTGATTTTATTTTTTTCAAAAACCAAACCGCTTTCAGATTCAATTTCATAATCTATTTTCTTTGAGTCCAAAGCTATCTCATTTTCGTTTATTTTCGGTGCGTCTGCCTCATTATCATCAGAAACTACACAAGCTTGCATCATTATCTGTTCACGGTCAAGATAATCATATTTCATAAAATCGCTTTCACTTATTTTATTGTTAAATACATAGCCGAGTGAGGCTTCGTAATTATTCTTTAATATCTCAACTCCGTCAACAGTCTTATACTTCTCATATCCATAGCCTGCATATTTTGAGGTTTTCAAGCCCTTATCTTTATTATTTCCGATAAAATACTTGACGCCCTGTAAAAAATTCATACGGCTTCGATTATCATTCGAGTAAAAACAAACTCTCCTAACATATCCCGCACTATTGCAAAGTTCTTTGTGATAATCATGAATTCTATTATCCAACGTAGATATATAACCATATACAGAACGTGTATCAAAGAAAATACTCTCATTTGATGGAGTATGGATACATGTAGAATATCCTGACGGCGTAGAATTCTCAACCTGATCTACTCTGTAAAAATCGTCATCTTTAATCTTTGTTCCAGCCCTCTGAGCAGAGCTTGAGTATTTTTCATAAGGCATTCCTGACTCAAAATACTCTGTATGCTTACTTGACAAATTGGGGGCAGTATGAACAAAATAAACTAGTCCTAAGTTCAAAACTACTAAAGCTACTATCACTATTGTTTTGGATACTCTTTGTATTTCTACATTATTACACATGATTCCTACAAAAATAAGTAAGAATACCATATTTATAAGTCCAATATTAAGATTAATGTCCGGGAGTACATCAAATATCATTTTACTAACAAACAGCGATGCTGCAATAATAACTAGCATAATAGAAAAAATAGTTCCATATGATTTTACATAATCATAATCTTTGAATTTTTCAAAATCCAGCGCACTAACACTAGCCCAGACAAAGAAAAACGCAAGCATATAACACCATCTTCCGACAGAATAGCTCATTGCATTAAAGATGCTTCCGAAAACCGGGAAAGCAGCCATAACAATACAAATCAAAGCCATCAGAGATGGAAGCCTATTTATTTTTTTTCTAAAATCAATTATCGCTGCCGGAATCATTGCAATACATATCATTGTTAATGATGTGTATGAATAGTTTCCATTAATATCACCGTTAGTTATATAACTCGGAATATATTTAAGCGCTTGCTTTAATGTCAGAAAGAAATGAATATCAGCACCTGTTGATTTATTGGCATGGATAAGCGCATAGAATACCGGAATGAAAATTGGAGCTGCAATAAAAATTGCAATGATTGCATATAAAACAAATTTAAACAATCTCTTTAAAAAATCTGCGACGCTTTTTTTGTTTTCATTCTCTAAAAAATATTTAACAACTAGATAAGTTATGGCCAAAAGTGCAGACATATACGAAAAATAGAAGCTTGTTATCAATGACATAAATACTGCTGCAACAAAAACAAACGGCTTCTTTTCTCTATCTATTTTATCTATTCCTAAAATTATTAAGGGAAATAATATCAACGGATTCAAAAAAAATGCATGTCTTATTCCTGCTGAAATAGCCCATGAAGAAAATGCATATGCAATTCCTCCGATAAGACACTGTAGTGAGGTCTTTTCTCTGTAACGCAAAAACGCTATCATAGCCAGTCCTGCTGCATAAAGCCGAAGAATTACAGAAATAGAATAACCTATATCAATAAACTTTGGCTTGAACGCTGCTGCTATATATGAAAACGGGTCGCAAAAAATAAACGCGAAATTACCTATAGTATCGGCACCGTAACCTGTATCCCAAGACCACAACGAAACTCCACCGTGAACAATATCCGCTATAAATCTTCTCATCTTTACTAAAAAGCTATAATGTTGTAAATATCCGTCTCCTTTGTATATCAATGTTTTACCAAGCACTATAAACCAAGAAAACGCTAGAAAAGCTATTACTATAAACAAAAGCGTATATATCAAAACGGTGTTATTTTTTAGTTTTCTTAGGTTATTCATAAAATCTCTCCTTAATTTGCTGTGCAGAATTTTTTATAGTAATTTCACAAATTATACTGATCCAACATATCAATATCAATGAAAGAACATTTCCTATAAATGCTAAATCGTAATAATATTGGTTCCTTACTAATAAATATTTAGCGAAAAAAAACAATAAAAGTCTCACCTATTATTGATTTATAAAGAAAAATTAAATTATTGTTTTTATATTATTCACAAATAGAGTTATCAGTTATACATAACACACTAATTGGAGCATAAAAATCACGCTTCGCAAAATAAAAATGATTTTTCATCAATCACATTAGTCCACTGATTTAATTCAAAGCTGGAATTAGTAGTTTGCACAATTAAGCTCAAAATAGCTCTGAGGGTGATTACATACAGGGCATACCTCTGGTGCCTTTGTTCCCACAACGATATGGCCACAGTTGCGGCACTCCCAAACCTTAACCTCGCTCTTTTCAAACACCTGAGCAGTTTCGATATTTTTGAGCAATGCACGATAACGCTCCTCGTGATGCTTTTCAATAGCGCCTACCATACGGAATTTTTCTGCAAGCTCGGTGAAGCCCTCTTCTTCAGCGGTTTTAGCAAAGTTTTCATACATATCTGTCCACTCGTAGTTTTCGCCCTCTGCTGCCGCCTCAAGGTTTTCAGCGGTAGTTCCAATACCGTTAAGCTCCTTGAACCACATTTTTGCGTGTTCCTTTTCATTATCTGCGGTTTTTAAAAATAATGCGGACATCTGCTCATATCCCTCACGCTTTGCCACAGATGCAAAATAAGTGTATTTGTTTCTTGCCTGTGATTCTCCGGCGAATGCTGCCTCAAGGTTTTTCTCCGTCTGAGTTCCGGCATATTTTGACTTAGGCTCTTCAATAAGCTCAAACTTATCACCTGATACTCCACAACGAGGGCAGATAGGCTCAATTCCCTCAGGAACCTCAAAAATCTCTCCACACACCTTGCATTTATACTTTTTCATTTTAAACACTCCTCTTTTAAATAAATTATTATAATGTTTATAATGATAATTATAATTTTCAATTTGCTATATAAAAATATCACTATAAATATTTAATATTATTATATCCAATAAAATGGGATTTGTCAACATATCTTACAACCATAAGCATTTTAATCTACTAAAATTAAGCATAATGATTTACAAAAAAATTTATCGAATGATATTAACCATCCTTTTTCGAGTTATTCGCCCTCTAAAAGCACTGCGTGCAAGACATATCTCTCCTCGTAAAAGGCATTTGTACAGGTTGATAAAGTCAGCATAGATGTTATTTTTGTTTCATCAATTTTAGTTTGTATGAGACTGTCTCTTTGGGATATGTTGATATATTCCTCTTTATCCTCGACATCAACTTGATAAATATCCGTATCGGAGGTATTAGTTTTTTGCAAAGAGAAAACTTGATATTCCCTGCACCGGCCGTCAGGCGTATAGATATAAACAATTGGATGATTTTTGGCGAATTTCGCATTGTTGTATTTCTCTAAATCAGAAAACATACTGCCGTTTTTTAGATTGTGACCATAAATAATAGTATTAAAATCAACAAACGGATTTTTCTGAATACTCTCGACAAAAATGGAGCCTGATCTTATATAGTTACGATGTATATCGAGATACAGATACTCCTGATTTGTTTCGCCTTTTAAAATAGGATAGCTGATATTTGTATTCGGAATATCAATCCACGCAATTACATCAGAATTGATTTTCAATAGCTTTTTCCAGTTGATTTTTATTCTGTAATTTTCTTCCGTTTTATCTTCTTTGCCCTGGATAAATTCAGTCTGCAAATATTCATCTTCTTTTTCAACAGCTTTATATTCCTCGAGTATCTTCAGTATATTATATAGGCTGAACGCAAATATTGCAGCTAAAATGATAATGATAACACTTATAATAACCCGTTTTTTGCCCATACTTTATCCTCCATTCAGGAAAATATCCTTTTCGATTTATATTTTATCATATTTAGTTTATTTCTTCAATAATTATGAAAATACATCTCAAATATTTAATTCAAATAAACAAACGCCCAGTAGAAATCAATCTACCGAGCGTTTGTTTTATATCTAATGATAATTCCACTTCGTCAATATCGTTATATGCCGCAAGCTTTGATAATACAAAAACTAAAAGTGCAAACAAAGCAATCTAGAAAATTATAGATAATTTTTTTATATAATAGTACCTAAAAATTAGTCATTATTACTTCATTACTTTAAAGTATTTCGTTAAATATGTCAATTGACAGGGCAAAAATTTGGTAATATAATATAAACACTGATAAAATAATCTAGGTAATATTTTTATCAGGAATTCACGGTCTTGTACCGAAAATATTATGGAGGACTAATTATGAAGAATTTTAGGAAAATTGCTGCTGTTGCCATGGCTGTATCTATGACTTTTGCAATGGCATCTTGCGGTGAGAAGAAAGCTGCCGATACATATTCAATCGGTATCTGTCAGTTGGTTCAGCACGAGGCGCTTGACGCTGCTACAAAAGGCTTTAAAGACGCTCTGACTGAAAAGCTCGGTGACAAGGTTGAGTTTGACGAGCAGAACGCTTCTGGCGAAAAGACAAACTGTACTACGATTGTTTCACAGTTTGTAAACTCAAATGTAGATTTGATTATGGCTAATGCAACAGATCCACTTGTTGCTGCTGCATCTGCTACTGAGGATATTCCGATTGTCGGAACTTCAATCACTGATTATGCAACTGCACTTCAGATTGATAACTGGAACGGCACAACTGGTATGAATGTAACAGGTACTGCTGACCTTGCTCCTCTCGATGAGCAAGCTGCAATGATCAAAGAGCTTTATCCTGACAAGAAGACTGTTGGTATTATATACTGTTCTAACGAGGCAAACTCAAAGTATCAGGCTGATATCGTAAAAACTGAACTTGAAAAACTTGGCTATACTGTTAAGGTTTATACATTCGTTGATACAAACGATGTTACATCTGTAACTCAGAAAGCTGTTGACGATTCTGATGTTCTTTATATTCCTACTGATAACACTGCTGCTTCTAACACTGAGGCAATCAACAATATTACCGAACCTGCTAAAATCCCGGTATTCGCAGGCGAAGAAGGAATATGCAAAGGCTGCGGCGTTGCAACACTCTCAATCAGCTATTATGATATAGGTTACCGTGCAGGTCAAATGGCATACAAAATTCTCAATGACGGCGAAAAGCCGGAAAAAATGCCGATCGAATACTCTACTGACCTTACTAAAAAGTATGTTGCTAAGCGTGCAGAGGCACTCAATTTAACAATTCCTGAAGACTATGAGGAAATCGTTATTGATGAATAATCGCTAATACAATTAGCTAACATTAAATAAAGCGGTAAGATTATCTTATCGCTTTATTACTCTATAAAAATTTTTTAAGGGGTTTTGTTCTAGATGTTTATGGAATTCTTACAGTCATTGCCGTCCCCTGTCGCGCAAGGAATGATATGGGGTATTATGGCAATTGGCGTGTATATCACATTCAAGGTTTTAGATCTCGCCGATTTGACAGTTGACGGCTCATTAGCCACCGGCGGTGCGGTTTTAGTTGTTTTAACCGTTAATGGGACAAACATATACGTAGCAATGCTTGTAGCTTTTGCTGCTGGCTGTCTTGCAGGCCTTGTAACCGGCTTACTACATACAAAGTTCGGTATTCCTGCAATTTTGGCTGGTATTTTAACTCAGCTCGCTTTGTATTCTATCAATCTTCTTATTATGGACGGAAGGGCTAACACTCCGATAAGCCGCAGGAAGTTTGACCTGATAGTTTCTTCTAATATGAAAACAATTACATATACTATTATTGTTCTTTTGATTATTACTGCCGTTGTTATCGCTCTGCTCTACTATTTCTTCGGAACTGAGCTGGGACATTCAATTCGTGCTACCGGTGCAAATCAGGCTATGGCCCGTGCTAACGGAATTAACACCGACACAAGAAAAATAATCGGACTGGTTTTATCAAATGGTATTGTTGCATTATCAGGCGGATTATTGGCACAATTCAGTGGAAACGCTGATATCAATATGGGTAGAGGCGCTATTGTTATCGGATTGGCCGCTGTTATCATAGGCGAGGTTTTATTTAGCAAGATATTCCACAACTTTGCTTTAAAGCTATTTGCTTGTGTAGTCGGCGGTGTGATTTATTATATCGTTATCGCTATTGTCCTGAAGCTGGGTCTTGATACAAATAATTTGAAAATGTTCTCTGCGGCAGTTGTTGCTGTATTCTTAGGCTTACCTTATTGGAGAAATAAATACGCAGGAAAATTTAAAAAGACCGTTAAAAGCCAAGGAGGTGCTCCTAATGCTTGAAATAAATAACATCTATAAAACCTTTAACGCTGGAACTATTAACGAAAAACGAGCTCTTAACGGTGTTAATCTAACATTAAATGACGGAGATTTTGTAACAGTTATCGGAGGAAACGGTGCAGGCAAATCAACGCTGCTGAATATGATTACCGGTGCTTATTCTGTTGACAGCGGTTCGATTGTTATTGATGGCATAAATATCACAAATATGCCTGAGCATAAGCGCGCCAAATACTTTGGACGTGTGTTTCAGGATCCTATGACAGGTACTGCTGCCACAATGGAAATCGCTGAAAATCTTGCATTGGCAGCTCGTCGCGGAAAGAGAAGAACCTTAAAATTAGGTGTGACAAGCAAGGAGAAAGAAAAATATAAAGAGATGCTGAAAGTCCTCGATTTGGGACTGGAAGATCGTCTGACATCAAAGGTTGGATTACTTTCCGGCGGACAAAGACAAGCT
Organism: uncultured Clostridia bacterium; assembly: GCA_947624345.1. Taxonomy (GTDB): domain Bacteria; phylum Bacillota; class Clostridia; order Oscillospirales; family Ruminococcaceae; genus UMGS1601. Next base: position 17,585 of record CANQJW010000034.1, read on the forward strand.
GTTACACTTTTAATGGCTACATTTCAAAATCCGAAGCTGTTGCTTTTGGATGAACATACCGCTGCGCTTGACCCTAAAACCTCAGCAAAGGTTTTGGAAATCAGTGACAGAATCATCAAAAGCGGGAACCTTACCGCTATGATGGTTACTCACAATATGCACGATGCAATCACCTATGGAAACCGACTTATTATGATGCACGAGGGCAGAGTGATTTTGGATATTTCAGGCGAAGAAAAGAAACAGTTGACTGTTGAAACCCTACTTCACAAATTTGAAGTGGTAAGCGGTTCTGAATTTGCAAACGACAAAACCTTGCTTTCAAATTAAATAAAAAAGACCTTGAGGAAGAAATTGCGCTGCCCCAAATTGTGCAGACAGTACAAAAACACCCCTCATGGTAGGTAAAATTAAATATTAAGCAATATA
>CANQJW010000035.1 GCA_947624345.1 uncultured Clostridia bacterium
TGACTTATGTGCCTATATTCTCTTGGCATAATAAATCCCCCTTTACGGTAGTTTCTTTTATTCTACCATATAGGGGGGGTTTTTTCTATTGTCCGTTTTTACTGGACTTGTGCATTTAATTTCCATAGGAGTTTTTTGCTGTTTTCGGATAGAATTAAAATTTATTCCACAAGCGAAGTTATATCCTCAATAGACAAATTGGGCTGAAATGCTCTATTTATGCCCATTGCAATCAGTCTGGAAACTCTCATAATCAGCTTATCTATTGAACGCGGAGTTACCATCATATTATTCAGTTCCTTATTCGGAGATGGTGTTTGGAACACATATTCTGAAATAGTCTGCATATCTACAACTGTGGGAACACCTATTGCTATGACCTGTGTTCCGAGGGTTTGTTCAGACAGTTCTTTTCGTGCGTTTTCAACACCGCTTCCCGGGGAAATTCCTGTATCGCAAAGCTGAATTGTTGTGCCGAGATTTGATATTTCCGAGCAGGCTAGAGCGTCAATTGCGATAACAACAGACGGCTTTAGCTTTTCGCAGACAGCACGAACAATTTCGCTTGATTCCATTCCCGTGTTTCCCAAAACGCCGGTTTTTATAACAGAAACAGTTGACATATCTGATGTGTCAACATCTTCTGCAAGCTGTTTGATATGGCGTGTTGCAAAGGTCTGATCGGCAACATCTGGGCCTAAGCTGTCGGGAGTGATGCTTTTATTGCCAAGCCCTACAACAAGTATATTACTCTTGTCCTTGCAAAGCTTGTTTATTTCTTCAGCCAGAATATCAACACGCTCATTGAAATTATCAGGATAGTTTTCAAGCGGAAGCTCGCTGTGGATAGTTATATATTTCCCTTTGGGCTTGCTTAAGCTTTGTGCGGCAGTGTTGGTTTCAACGGTGATTTCGGTTATATTTAAATTTGCCTTTTGATATTCGTTTTTTGAAATGCCCTCTAAAGGGGTTGTTTTTGAAAGCTGTTCAGCTGCCTCTAGTGTAAGGTCGGTACGGATTCCCATTCTATTTATTTCTCCCTGATTTTGATAAGAATATTATTGTCTGTTTGTTGCTGTAAAGACGAAATAGAAAAAATTTTCTGAAAATACTTGCAATTATTTTTTTTATGTGTTATTATATCACTTGATGCTTGTTTTATAAAATAATTGCATTTTCCTCTCAGTCATGCAATTAGCTTATGCAAATAAGTGCAAATTATTACAAGAGTGAAAAGTGCTTTTGTAAATTTTTCAGAGGAGGTGTAAAAATGCCTAATATTAAATCAGCAAAGAAGAGAGTTAAGGTTATCAATACCAAGACTGCCAGAAACAAAGCAATTAAATCAGAGATCAAGACTGTTTTAAAGAAGGCTCAGGCCGCTGTTGCTAACGGCGATGCAAACGCTAAGGAAGCAGTTACTTATGCAATCAAGAAGGTTGACCAGGCTGCCGCAAAGGGCATTATGCACAAGAATAAGGCTGCAAGAAAGAAATCACAGTTAGCAAAGTTAGTTAAGTAATTTTTTTAATAAGAGGGCGGACTCGTAATAGGTCTAGCTCTTTTTATTTTGTGTAAATAGGTATAAAATGAAAACCTCGTGAGCTCAAAACTCCCGAGGTTTTTGTATTACCAATATATCTTAATCATAATATCTGACAACAGCTACTACCTTGCCTAGGATTTTCGCTTCGTCTACGATAATAGGCTCCATATTATCATTTTCAGGCTGTAGTCGGAAATGCCCGTTTTCTTTATAAAATCTTTTGACGGTTGCCTCCTCGTCATTGACAAGAGCAACAACAATTTCGCCATTCTCTGCGACAGGAACCTGCTCAACTACGACAATATCGCCGTCTAAAATCGCAGCGTTTATCATACTTTCTCCACGAACCTTAAGGGCAAAAAGCTGATTTGAATAGCTTCTTTCCGGCTGAAAGCTGATATAATCGGTTATATCCTCAATAGCGGTGATTGGGTTTCCCGCAGTAACAGTACCTACCAAAGGAATACTCATACCACGCTTGCCTGTAAGCTTTATTGCTCGGTTTTGATTGTTTCCTTTTTCTAAAAGCCCTGCTTCCTTGAGCGTTTCAATACAGCGAAAACCCGTCGATGAGGATTTAAAACCAAATTCTGCACAGATTTCTCTGACTGTTGGGGCATAACCGTCCTCAATACGCTCTTTAATATATTTATAGACAAGCTTATCTCTTTCGCTGAGGGTTTTCATATACAACCATCTTCCTTTCTTAAGCCAAGTGATTTTATTACAAAACCTTTAATCTAATCTGCTCTTGCATAACCCTTTAACTTCTTAACCAGCTTTTTTGCAACCTTATAAACATCTCCGCAGCCGAGGGTAATAACCAAATCGCCCTCTTTTGCGTTTTCACAGATATAATCCACAACCTGATTGAAATTTTTGTCCTTTTGCTCGGCGGTTTGAGCATCCTGAATCTCTTTGTCTGAATCAAACCAGATGCAATTTGGAATTTTCTCGCCCAAGTCCTTTGAATATATACCCTCAGTATTTTTCTCTCGGCTTCCCATTATGTCTGTCAAAACAGTGAAATCGGCAATTTTCAGGGCATCAACAAAGGCGTCCAAAAGCATTGAGGTTCTTGAATATGTGAAAGGCTGGAACACTGCCCAAACTCTCTCGAAGTCGAGATTTTTTGCGGCTTTTAGCGTTACTTCTATCTCAGCGGGGTGGTGAGCGTAATCGTCAACAACAGTTATTCCGTTTACTTCGTCGATTTTCTGAAAACGCCTTATTGCACCTCGGAATGTTTGAAGTCCCATTGCAATACCATCATATGAAACGCCTGAATATCTTGCAGCAGCAATAGCGGCAAGAGCATTCAAAACATTATGAATGCCAGGAACATGGATTTCGAGAGTACATTTTTTATTTCCTTTATAGTAAAGGTCAAAAGAGGTTATAAGCCCTTTTGTTCTGATAATTCGTGCCGAGTAATCGTTCTTTTGGTCAAAGCCAAAGGTTATTACTTCCTTGTCTATTCCTTTAATAGAATCAAGAGTATTTTGGTCATCGCCGTTTACAATAAGAGCCTTTGTCGCTTTTGAGGCGAATTTATGGAACGATTTTTTTATGTTATCAAGTGTTCCAAAATAGTCTAAATGGTCGGCATCGACATTTAATATAACAGCAACATCGGGTGACAGCTTTAAAAATGTATCTACAAACTCGCAAGCTTCGCAGACCATAATATCGCTCTTTCCGGCTCTTCCGCTTCCGCCGATAGAAGGTAGCTTTCCACCGATTACGCAGGAAAGGTCAACGCCTTCCTCCAAAAAAATCTGTGTAAGCATTGAGCTTGTAGTTGTTTTTCCGTGAGTTCCCGAAATGCAGATAGCGTCATTATACCACTCTGTAACAATTCCTAAAAGCTCGCTCCGTTCCAAAACGGGAACACCGCTTTGATGTGAGGCAATAAGCTCAGGGTTGTCGGACATTATAGCTGCGGTGTGGACAATTAAATCAGCCCCCTCAATGTTTTCGGCTCTTTGTCCCATAAAAACAGGTATGCCCATTTTTCTTACTGCGTCTAAGGTTTCTGTTTCGTTATTATCAGAGCCGGTCAGGTAATATCCCTTTATATGAAGAATCTGAGCAAGCGGATACATACCGCTTCCGCCTATTCCGATAAAGTGGATATGCTTTTTTCCTTCTAATATATTTGAATCTAGTTTGTTATTTTGTTTAAGCATTAAGGAAGACCCTTTCGTGTGAACATATATTCTTTAATATATTATATAACATTTTTTCATAAAAATAAAGCCTTTTTGAATAAAAATATAGCTTTAGTCAAAAATATTTTTAAATAAAGGTGTGCAGAAACCGGCATTTATCATTTTTGGATAAAATATCGTAAAAGTCGTTTAATTTTGCACAGGAAAGGTCAAGGACATATGAAAATAACAGACATTAAAATCAGAAAAATATTAGATTCGGGAAAGCTAAGAGGAGTTGTGAGCATTACTCTTGACAATGTTTTTGCTGTTCACGATATTAAGGTGATTCAAGGCGAAAACAGGCTTTTTGTTGCAATGCCCAGCAGGCGTGATGAGAAAGGCACATTCAGAGATGTTGTTCATCCGATAAACAGCGAGCTTAGATCCGAATTTGAATCTCAGATACTTTCATCTTATCAAAGAGAGTTAGACAGCCAAAGCGATTCAGAGCAAAAAAATAACCCAAGCGTTTAGCTTGAGTTGTTTCAGATTAGCCTAAAAAACTTTTTGCCTTATTAACAATACTTTTATCATTATCATAAGAGAGAACCGAACACGCATGGTCAATTTCTACCCATCTTATTTCAGAGATTTCCTCCTCCTGAGGAATGAAGTTTGTATTCTTAGCCTTTGCTAAGAAATACACAACTATTTTGTGAGTATCCTTTTTTGGTGAGTATGAAACCGTCTCTCTGAAGGTCGGGTCAATAATCGTATCAATGTTTGTTTCCTCAAGGATTTCACGATGTGCAGTTTCAACTTCGCTTTCTCCTGCCTCAACATGCCCCTTAGGAAATGACCAATGACCACTGTTGATATGCTTTATCAGCAAGATTTCGGTGTTCCCATGATATTTTCGATAAACGATTGCCCCACAGGATTTTTCGTTTAACATGAAATATTACCCTTTCTAAAGTAATTTGGATATATCAAATATATTATATAGCACAAAATATAATCATTTGTCTTTATTTTTTTAATAATTTTTTAAAAAAGCAAAAATAAACCAAAATACAGTCTTTACAACAGCTAATCTCTCTGAATAAATTTATAAAGCCCTTTAATCGGCAAATAACGCTTGAATGAAAAGTCACTCAGGCGTTATTTTTTGTCGCTGAATATTTTTTGAAAAAACAAAAACCCCGACATAAAGTCAGGGTTTATTTGTGATTAGTTATCTATCTCTTCAATAAACTTAACAATATCGCCGACTGTTTTTACATTTTCAACTTCGTCATCAGGAATTTTAATATCAAATTCTTCTTCAAGAGACATAATCAAGTCAACAACATCAAGAGAATCCGCGCCCAAATCTTCTGTGATAGAAGCCTCTAATGTAATTTTGTCTTCGTCAACATCAAGTTGATCTACGATAATATCCTTCACCTTATCAAATACCATTTTTAAAACAACCTCCTTTTTAAAGATATGTCTATTATTTCGGGATATAAGCCAATTATTCAGCTTTCCCGTCATAACCAATACTAACTAATTTTGGTTTTCCTCAAACTCACCGATTTTCCTAAACTTAGTATACCTGTCATTAAGCAATTCGTCAATAGGTTTATGCAAATTTCTTTTAAAAGCGTCAGACAAATAACTGCTTATATTCTCTGCAACAAGATCAGGATTGTTATGAGCACCGCCTTCAGGCTCTTCAATGATATAATCACAGATGCCTAAGCTCTTTAAGTCTTCAGCAGTGATTTTCATAATATCACAAGCCTCACGCTCACGGGTTGCATCTTTCCAGAGGATTGAAGCAAAACCTCGTGGTGAGATTACAGAGTATAAAGCGTTTGATAGCATAGCCAGCTCGTCACATACGCCAAGAGCCAAAGCTCCTCCGCTTCCGCCCTCGCCCAGAACAATTGAGAAAACTGGCGTTTTCAGCGTCATAAATTCCATAAGGTTTTTGGCAATTGCCTCTCCCTGACCTCTTTCCTCAGCCTCCACTCCGCAGAATGCACCGGGTGTGTCAATAAGGCAGATAACAGGTCTGTGGAATTTTTCCGCCTGATGAGCAAGCCTTAAAGCCTTTCTATAACCCTCAGGGTGTGGCATAGAAAAGTTTGAGGCTTTATTTTCTTCAAGATTTCTGCCCTTTACCTGTGCGATAACAGTTACAGGTGTTCCGTTGAAATATGCTATTCCGCCGATTATTGCACCGTCGTCGCCGTAGTATCTGTCGCCGTGCATTTCGAAAAAATCATCAAAAAGCATCGGAATATAATCACGCACGGTTGGGCGGAATTTATTTCTAACAATGTCAAGGCGTTCGCTTGCAAGCAGATTATTCATCGGCAACGCCTCCTTTGCTTTGGTGAAGCTTTAATAGGTGAGAAAGAGTTCGTCTTATCTTCTTTCTTTCGACAATCATATCAACAAAGCCCTTTTCCATAAGAAATTCAGCAGACTGGAAATCGTCGGGCAGTCTTTGCTTTATTGTTCCCTCGATAACTCGTCTTCCTGCAAACCCGATAAGAACCTTTGGCTCGGCAATGATAATATCGCCAAGTGATGCGAAAGAAGCGGTTACTCCGCCGGTCGTAGGATCGGTCATAACAGTGATATATAAAAGCCCTGCCTCGTTGTGACGTGCTACAGCACCGCTTGTCTTAGCCATCTGCATAAGAGAAACTGTGCCTTCCTGCATTCTTGCACCGCCGGATGCAGTAAACGCAATAACAGGAAGTTTGTTTTCTGTTGCAAATTCAATTGCACGGGTAAGTTTTTCGCCGACAACGCTTCCCATAGAAGCCATCATATATCTTGTGTCCATAACTGCAATAACAACTCTGTCGCCTCGAATGGTTGCCTCGCCTGTTATTATTGCATCTTTAAGACCTGTTTTTTCACGGATACTTTCCTGCTTGTTATCATAGTCCTGAAAGTCGATAGGGTTTTTAGAAGTCATATTTTTATCAAATTCAATCAAACTACCCTTGTCAACAGTCATATCAATGCGTTCTTTAGCAGAAATTCTCGAATGGTAATTGCAGTTTGGGCAAACCTTTGCATTGCCTACAAAATCGTCCATAAACGATACATTAGAGCATCGAGGACATTTAAACATCAAATCTTTTGGAATATCTGTTTTATTAACATCTTTTTTGACATTTGAGGTGTTTTGTTCAGTTCCATTAAATCTTGTTTTTACAACTGAAAACAAATCTTCAAGCATAAAGCCGATCCCTCCCTCAGATATATTTGTACACAGCCAAAGCTATGCAGAATCAATCCTTTAAAATATTAACTCTTTCTAAAAAGCCGTTGTCGTAATTTCCGTCTAAAAATTCCTGTCTGCGGATAAGTTTCAGATGAAAGTCAATATTGGTAGATACGCCGTCAACTATAAATTCCGAAAGTGCCCATTTCATCTTTGCAATAGCACTTTCCCTGTCGGGACCAAAGCAAATCAACTTCGCTATCATAGAATCATAATATGGCGGAATTTCATATCCCTGATAAGCCGCACTGTCTACTCTTATTCCAAGTCCGCCGGGAATATGTAGAGAATTGATTACTCCAGGTGACGGACGGAAATTCTGTTCAGGATTTTCAGCATTTATTCTACACTCAATTGCGTGACCTGTCAAGCGTATATCCTCTTGCTTAATGTCAAGCCTTTCTCCCGAAGCGATAAGAAGCTGCTGCCTTACCAAATCCACACCGGTAACAGCTTCGGTTATTGGGTGTTCAACCTGAATACGGGTGTTCATCTCCATAAAGTAATAATTCAAGTCCTTGTCGACTAAAAATTCAATTGTTCCTGCGTTTCTATATCCGCAAACCTTTGCCGCTGCAACAGCTGATGCTCCCATTTTCTCGCGAAGTTCTTTAGTCATAACAGGTGACGGAGTTTCCTCTAAAACCTTTTGGTTTCGCCTTTGCATAGAGCAGTCTCTCTCGCCAAGGTGGATTACATTTCCGTAATTATCAGCAAGTATCTGAATTTCGATATGCTTTGGATTTTCAATAAACTTCTCGATATAAATTTCGTCATTGCCGAAGCAAGCCAGTGCCTCGGTTTTTGCGTTAGTTATCTGAGCCTCTAGCTCGGACTCTTCTCTTACTATACGAATTCCTCTTCCGCCGCCGCCGGCAGACGCCTTAACCATAATAGGATAGCCTATTTCTTTTGCAAGGCTTAATGCGGATTCAATATCCTTAACAGCACCGTCAGAGCCGAGGATAACAGGAACGCCAGCATTCTTCATAGTTTCCTTTGCCTGAGCCTTATCGCCAAGCATTTCTATAGATTCAGGCTTAGGGCCTATAAAGGTAATACCGCATTTTTCGCAGGTTCTTGCAAAGTTTGCGTTTTCTGATAAAAAGCCAAAGCCGGGGTGAATTGCATCCGCACCGGTTATCTCACAAGCGGATATGATAGCACGCATATTTAAATAGCTCTCAGCACTTGAAGCAGGCCCGATACACACAGCCTCGTCCGCAATTTTAGCGTGAAGTGCGTTTGAATCGCCTGTTGAATAAACCGCAACAGTAGCTATTCCAAGCTCTCTGCAAGCACGAATTATACGAACAGCTATTTCTCCTCTGTTCGCTATAAGAACCTTTTTAATCATATAAAGTCTCCAGTTTTATTTTATAGCAAAGGTGATTTCACAGGAAACAGCTTTCTTGCCGTTTACTGTGGCAATTCCTTTTCCGACCCCTAAAGGACCTCTTATTTTAATTATCTCAACCTCAAGCTCCAAGGTGTCGCCGGGAACGACCTGCTGACGGAATTTGCAGTTGTTTATTCCGCCAAAAAGGCCGATCTTTCCCTTGTTTTCCGGCATAGATAAAAGTGCAACAGCACCTGCCTGTGCCAGCATCTCGACCATTAAAACGCCCGGGGTAACAGGGTATTCAGGGAAGTGTCCCTTAAACCAAAAATCGTCCTCTTTGATATACTTTGTGGCTTTAACCTTTTGCCCAACCTCAAGCTCGTTTATCTCATCAATAAGTAAAAACGGATCTCGGTGTGGAATTATTTCTTTAATTTGCTCTTTATTCAATACTACTGCCATGATTTTGTCCTTTCAACAGCTATTCAATAATCATAATCGGCTGGCCGTATTCAACAGCTTCGCCGTTGTTTACGCAAATTTCTTTTACCCTGCCGTCAAATTCGCTTGTTACCTCGCTCATAACCTTCATAGATTCGATTATGTAGATAACATCGTTCTTGTGAACCTGACTTCCAACAGATACAAAAGGCTCTTTGTCAGGGGCAGAAGCGGCATAGAAGGTTCCGACAATTGGTGACTTACATACATTTCCACTTACAACATCATCTTTTGTCTCATCAGGAGCGTCTGCACTATCTACCGCAATCGACGGAGCGCCTACATTTGCGATTGGTGGTGGGGGCGGACAAGGTTTAGCTTCAACGCAGATCTCAGAATCTGAATTTTTTATTTTTACCTTTCCCAAATCGTTTTCTTTGATTATCTTTGCTAAGGCTTTGACAATATTTAAATTAAAACCGTTATCACATTGCTTACTCATGATATATCCTCCAATCTTTAATGGATTTAAAACTAATCTTTATATTTCTTTATACAAATTGTAGCGTTATGTCCGCCGAAACCAAGCGAATTTGAAAGAGCGGCGTCAACGGTCATTTCCTTGTTGCCATCAACGGCATAATTCAAATCACATTCAGGATCGGGGGTTTTATATCCCATTGTGCGGTGAACAAAATCATCACGGACGGATAAAGCTGTTATAATTGCTTCAACAGCTCCTGCCGCACCTAGCAGGTGTCCTATCATTGATTTTGTTGAGTTGATTACAACATTGTCTGCACTTTCTCCAAGTGCCTTTTTGATGGCCTTTGTTTCATATTTATCATTAAGACCGGTTGAAGTTCCGTGAGCGTTGATGTAAGCAATATCGGAAGCCGCCAGTCCTGCCTCTTCAAAACTGTTTATCATAGCTCTTGCAGCACCCTCTCCCTCAGGATCGGGGCTTGTCATATGATATGCGTCGCCTGTTGCACCGTAGCCTGCGATTTCAGCATAGATTTTAGCACCTCTTGCCTTTGCGTGTTCAAGCTCTTCAAGAACTAGAATTCCGCAGCCCTCGCCCAGAACGAAGCCCTGTCTTTCAGCATCAAAAGGGGTAGAAGCCTTGTCAAGCTCGGTTGCTTTTGAAAGCGCTTTCATATTGTTAAAGCCTGCAAGAGAGAATTTTGTAATACAAGCCTCTGTTCCGCCGCAGATGCAAGCGTCAAGATAGCCGTCCTTTACCTTTCTGAAAGCCTCTCCGATAGCGTGTGTTGCAGATGCACAAGCGGTAGTTGTACAAAAGTTATCTCCCTTAAAGCCTGTACGCATTGCGACTTCTCCTGCCGCCATATTTCCAATCATCATAGGAACATAGAACACTGAAATTCTGTCAGGACCTTTTTCTAAAAATCTTTGGTGCTGTGCTTCGGTTTCTTCAAGTCCTCCGATTCCGGCTCCAATTATAACTCCTACTTTGAAAGGGTCTAAGTCTTTGAAATCAGTTCCCGCATCGTTTAAAGCGTCCTTTGTAGAAGCAACGGCAAACTGAGTAAATCTGCATAGCTTTCTTGCTTCCTTTTTCTCGAAATAATCAAGAGGATCGAAGTTCTTTACTGCTCCGACAACCTTGATAGGGAAATCGGGATCGTCAAACTGATCTACAAAAGAAAATCCAAGCTTGTTCGCCTTGATATTGTTCCAAAACTCATCAACGCTTAAGCCAAGAGGATTTTTTGTTCCCATTCCTGTGATAACTACTCTTTTCATGTGATTAAATATCCTTTCTTTTCAGCTGTATAGCACTAAGAATCGTTATGATAATTACATTGAAAGTCCGCCGCTTATTTCGATAACCTGTCCTGTAACATAGCTTGCGTCCTCTGAAACTAAGAACGACACAACTCCTGCGATTTCATCAACTGTTCCGTATCTTTTCATTGCTATTACCGAAAGCATAGCGGCTCTTTGCTCATCTGTCAAAGCATCGGTCATAGGTGTTTTAATAAATCCGGGGGCAACAGCGTTTACATTTACTCCTCTTCCACCAAGCTCTTTAGCGGCAGTTTTGGTCATACCGATAATAGCCGCCTTTGAAGCTGAATAGTTAAACTGTCCGGGATTACCGTAAAGTCCGGCAACAGAGGCAAGATTTACTACTTTTCCGCGTCTCTGTCGCATCATAACAGAACCGACATGCTTCATCATATTAAATACGCTTTTTTGGTTTACTGCAATAACAGCGTCATACTGTTCCTCACTCATACGGGCTAGAAGTCCGTCTTTTGTGATACCGGCGTTGTTTACCAGAACATCTATCGAGCCAAACTCAGCCTTTATATCCTTGACCATTTTTTCGCAGTCGTCAAACTTTGAAACATCACAAGGATAAACTACGGCTTTAACGCCAAAGCCTTCACATTCTGCTTTTACAGCCTCTGCGTTTGCCTTGTCACTGTCACTTGGATAGCAGTTGATTACACAATCAAAGCCGTCCTTTGCAAGCCTTTTTATTATACAAGCGCCGATTCCCTGTGATGCACCCGTAACTATTGCTGTTGCCATATATTTTTCCTCCGTTATTTTAAATATATGAAATAAGATTTACTTATTCAGTAGACTATCAGCCTGTGAGAACATTTCCTCAATAATATCCTTGCAAGGCTTAATCTCGGTTATCATACCTGCAATCGCTCCGCAGAGGAATGAGCCTTCCTCTAAGTTTCCGTCCTGAACGGCTTTTTTGAGCGAACCGAGAGTAATTTCTTCAAACTTTTCAGGTGTAAGACTTCCGTCCTTTTCGCCGGATGCAAGCCTCTTTGAAAACTTTGTTTTAACATTTCTGCAAGGGTGGCCTGTTGTTCTTCCTGTAACAATGCTGTCTGTATCCTTTGCCTTTACAATAAGCTCTTTATAAGTCGGGTGGATCTGACATTCCTCTGAGGCAAGAAAACGGGTTCCCACCTGAACGCCCTCAGCACCCAGCATCATTGAAGCGGCAATTCCTCTGCCGTCTGCGATACCGCCTGCTGCGATAACAGGAATTTCTAAAGCATCAACTACCTGCGGAACAAGACACATTGTTGTGTTTTCGCCGATATGTCCGCCTGACTCTGTACCCTCAGCTACAACAGCGTCTGCGCCGGAACGCTCCATTCTCTTTGCAAGAGCCACCGACGGAACAACAGGTATAACCTTTATTCCTGCCTCTTTCCAAGCGTCCATAAACTTACCCGGATTTCCTGCGCCGGTCGTGACAACAGGAACTTCTTCCTCTATAACAAGCTTAGCTAAATCCTCAGCATTTGGAGACATAAGCATAACATTAACGCCGAAAGGCTTGCCGTTTACAGCCTCTTTGGTTTTTCTTATCTGCTCTCTTAAATAGTCAATAGGAGCAGAGCCGCCTGCTATAAGTCCTAAGCCGCCTGCGTTTGTTACGGCAGATGCAAGGGTTGACTCTGCAATCCAAGCCATGCCGCCCTGAATTATAGGATATTTTATACCCAAAAGCTCTGTGATTTTAGTATTCATTTAATTTCCTCATTTCTGTCAATTTTTATTTGACTAAACTTAAAATTCAAATACAACTCCGCCATATGTAAGCCCCGCACCAAAGCCTACGATACAAGCCTTATCGCCTTTTTTCAGGCTTCCGTCCTTAACAGCGTCATAAAGTGCAAGCGGAATAGAAGCGCTTGAAGTGTTTCCGTGATTACTAAGATTTAAGTAAAAATTGTCCATAGAAAGGCCAAGTTTTTTAGCGGCTGTTTCTATTATTCTCACATTTGCCTGATGCGGAATTATAAGATCAAGCCGGTTAGGCGTTACGCCGATATTTTCGCAAGCTTTTTCAACGGCTAAAGGTAGCGTTTTTGTTGCAAACTTATAAACCTCTTTGCCGTTTTGATAGAGATAGTAACTGTTGCTTTCAGGCATTTTGTCATCAAACTTATCAAAATTTGTGGTGAACGGCGTTTTTGACTTGTAGCTCCTTGCAAGAAGAAACTCAGCGCCTGTTCCGTCGGCGCCCAGATAGCCTGAGAACATTTTGCTTTCATCACGCTCTAAAACAACTGCTGCTGAACCGTCGCCGAACAACACACAGGTTGAACGGTCGGTATAGTCGGTGATTTTTGAAAGCTCTTCAGTCGAAACAACTAAAGCATATTTAAGGTTTGCATCTGTTTCTAAATATCTTTTTGCCATATCAAAGGCATAAACAAATCCGGCACAAGCACAGTTTATATCAATCGCCATTGAGCCGATAGCTCCGATTTCCCTTTGAATAAGGCAAGCAGCAGACGGGGTTGAAAAATCATTCGTGATGGTTGTGACAATTATAAGTCCAATGTCGTTTGGATTAACATCCGCGTCTTTGATAGCTTCTTTTGCAGCCATAGCGCCAAGATGATAGGTCGGCTCGCCATTTGTGATATGTCTGGACTTTATTCCTGTTCTTGTTGTGATCCATTCGTCGTTGGTTTCAACAATCTGAGAATACATTTCGTTTGTTACAACCAAATCAGGAACATATTTACCTACGCCAACGATATTTACACCGCTCATATAGTAGTCTCCTTAATATTGAAAAATATAAAAAATAATGATATAATCTAGTTTGTACAATAATTTAATGTATGTCAGTTACCACCAAAATCTCACCAAGTCCCCGAAATTTTATACTAGGTTTATTAAGTAATTAACCTCCATTTACAGGGCGAATAAATTATTGACGATATATATTATACTATTTTTATGCAAAAAGGTCAACAATAAATTGTTAATAACGTTTGAGTGATTGCTGATATATTAAGAAAAGGGGTAAATTTATGTCTAAAAATGTGTTTATGTTCTCAGGACAGGGATCGCAGTATGTGGGAATGGCAAAGGAGCTTTATGAAAATTTTGACGGTGCAAAGAAGGTTTTTGCTGTCGCAAATGAGGTTTTGGGTTATGACCTTGCAAAAATAGTTTTTGAAGGCCCTGATACAGAGCTTAATAAAACTGCTGTTTCACAGCCTGCTATTATGGCAACATCACTTTGTGCTTTAGAGGCAATGAAAGCAAACGGAATTGAATGTGGAGCGGTTGCAGGACACTCGCTTGGCGAATATGCGGCAATGGTTTGCTCGGGTATGCTGAGCATCAAAGACGGCTTCAGGGTAATAAAAGCCAGAGGTGATGCTATGCAGAAAGCAGCAGAAAGCTCATATGGAGCTATGTGTGCTATTATTGGTCTGTCCGCAAGCGAGGTTGAAGAGGTTTGCCAAACAATTGACGGCTATGTTGTGCCAGTCAATTATAATTCCACAATTCAGACGGTTATAGCAGGGGAAATTGATGCTGTTGATAAGGCGATAGAAGTATTTACCGAGAAAAAGGCAAGGGCTATGAAGCTTAATGTTGCTTCGGCATTTCATTCAAGGCTTATGCAGCCGGCCGCAAATGAATTTAAAGAGGCAATCAAAGACGTTGAGTTTAAAGCTCCGATAGTTGATTTTTACAGCAATGTTTTAGGGGAAAAGCTGACCGATTTTTCAAATATGTCTGAGATTTTGGCTAAGCATATTGTTTCGCCTGTTAAATTCACAAGCGAGCTTGAAGCATTGAAAAAAGCAGGCTTTGACACATTTATCGAGCTTGGGCCTAATAAGGTTCTCACAGGTCTTGTAAGAAAAACTCTGAGTGATGTTGAATTTGCAAATGTTGAGAATATGAAAACCTTAGAAAAAGCGCTTGAGAAGATTAACGCATAATCAAGAATACAATCAAAAATTTGAGCCATACCGACAATTTAAGTCAGTATGGCTTTTTTGTTGTGGATTTTATTTTAGATTGCCTGTCGAAGGATTTTCAAGCAGGATTCCGTCTTTTGAAAAACGCGAGCCGTGACAGGGACAATCCCAAGAGTGTTCTGCACTATTCCATTTTAATGCACAGCCAAGATGCGGACAGCGTTTGGCGGTAGGTGTAAGCAGATTTACGGTTGCTTCAAAAACATTCAATGCAAGCTGTGGTTTTAATATGCTTCTTGATGGGTTGAAAACCTCAGCCCAGTCGGGCTTTTTGTCTGTGACCATATTACTTAGAAGCATTGCTGATACCATTGATGACGTCATTCCCCATTTGTTAAAGCCTGTTGCAACATAAAGATTATTCATTCGCTTTGAATAATGCCCGATATAGGGAATACCGTCGAGAGTCATACAATCCTGAGCCGCCCAATGATATTTTTCAACAGAGTTTGGATAGTATTTTGCAGCGGCTTTTCTGAGCTCGTTCCAGTTTCCGCCTTTTTTTCCTGTGCGGTGCGAGCCTCCTCCCAAAAGAAGATAATCGCCGTAATTTCTGAAGGATAATCCTTTTTTATCCTCGTCAACATACATTCCGTTGAGCTTTGGTACGTTTTTTAGTGCGATTTCATATGAGCGATGTTGATACATCTTTAAAAAATAGCTTCCGTGCTTGTTCATAAACGGAAAATGCGTTGCGGTAATTATTTTTTCGGCCTCTATTTCTCCGCTTTCGGTTAGGGCTTTGTTGTCCCTGACTTCATACACAAAGGTGTTTTCAAGTATGTTTAATTCCTTGCAGATCAAAGAAACAAATTTTAACGGATTGAACTGCGCCTGATTTGTAAACTTAACTGCCCCTGCGGTTTTAAAAGGCAGCGAAACATTTTTTACAAGGTAGGACTTAAAGCCTATTTTTGAAAGAGCAGAAAATTCTTTTTCTAGAAGAGAAGCATCATCAAGCGAGTAGACATAGTTGTCTTTATTTTCATAGTCGCAGTCAATATTTTTGCATAGCTTATTGTATTCGCTCAAGGCGTCAAGGTTAGCGTGAAGATACATAGCGGCTTGCTCTGTTCCCAGGGATTTAAGCAGTTTGTGATATATTAAACCGTGCTGAGCAGTTATTTTTGCTGTGGTGTCTGCGGTTGTTCCCGAGCAGATTTTACCTCCCTCGGCAAGAATATAGTCAACGCCTTTTTCTTTTAGAAAATAAGCACAAAGGATTCCAGCCAAGCCACCACCGATAATGAGAACATCGGTTCTTCTTTTGCCGTTTAGTCGTGGAAACGACGGGATATTTACATTTTCATTCCATAAAGAACTCATGATCTTTCTCCTTTTCTGAATTTGTTTTTTCAGATACTATTTATTATTATTTACAGAAAATGATATGTTATCAAAATATATTTAAATAAAATAAGTTGAATACCGGATATCCATAGTTAAGTAACAAAGCTATATACAAAATCATACTATGACTTCAGGGACTGATATAAATTGCAGTAGGAGGGCTGAGTGATGCCGACAATAAGTTTATGTATGATTGTGCGGGACGAGGAAAAGGTTCTGGGCAGATGTCTGTCAAATGTTAAGGATATCGCAGATGAAATTATAATTGTCGATACAGGTTCGAAGGATAAGACAAAGGAAATTGCGTCACTGTATACAGATAAAATATACGATTTTGAATGGATCGACGACTTTTCCGCTGCACGGAATTTTTCGTTTTCAAAGGCCAAGATGGATTATATAATGTGGCTTGATGCAGATGATGTTATAGATAAAGATAATCAGAAAAAGCTGCTCCGGCTTAAATCGTCACTTGATTTATCGACAGATATAGTGATGATGAAATATAATATTGCTTTTGATGATGACGGAAACCCGACATATTCGTACTACAGAGAAAGATTTATGAAGCGGTCAAGTAACTTTAAGTGGGAGGGTGCAATCCACGAGGTTATAACACCAAGAGGAAATATAAAATATTCTGATATTGTAATAATGCATAAAAAAATTGAGGTGAACGATCCTGACCGTAATTTGAGGATTTTTCAAAAGCTTATTGCCGAAGGAAAGGTTCTTGACACAAGACAGAAGTATTATTACGCCAGAGAGCTTTATTTTCACGAAAAATATATTGACGCAATAAAGCAGTTCAAAGAGTTTTTTGATTCTGATGATAAGTGGATTGAAAACAGCATAAATGCTTGTCTTGATTTATCAAGATGTTATATGAAACTCGGCAATGTGAAGGAGGCATTAAACAGTCTTTTTAAAAGCTTTATGTATGACAGTCCCAGAGCTGAAATATGCTGTGAAATAGGATATATAAAAATGGAAAAGCAGAAATACCATGAAGCGATATTCTGGTATGAGCTTGCCGCAGGAATGAAATATTCTATTCAAAACGGAGGTTTTTCATCTGTTGACTGCTATGGATATATTCCCTATATGCAGCTTTGCGTTTGCTATGATAAGCTGGGAAATTATTTGATCGCTAACGAATATAACGACAAAGCAGGGGAAATAAAACCGAATGATAAAAACTATCTTGCTAATAAGAAGTATTTTCAGCAACGGATTGGAAAATATGCAAATTAAAATCATTCAGGAGGAATGCTTTATGAAAATTTATAGAGGTTCAGAGAATGCGGACTTTGCTAACCACAATCATTGCTGTTCGTCTGCATGCTGTCCATCTGCATGTTGTCCGTCATTGATTGCAGGTCCTACAGGTGCTACAGGTGCTACAGGTCCGACCGGAGCAACAGGAGTAACCGGCCCTACAGGCCCAACCGGTGTAACAGGAGTAACCGGTCCTACTGGAGTTACTGGTCCAATCGGTCCAACAGGGCCTACAGGAGCAACAGGTCTGGCAGGAGCAGCAGGAGCAACGGGCGCAACAGGTCCGACCGGCCCAACAGGTCCAACAGGTCCAACTGGCCCTACAGGTACTACAGGAGCTACCGGTATAACAGGTGCAACAGGTCCGACAGGCCCAACCGGTGCAACCGGCGCTACCGGATCAGCAGGAGAAGCCGGCTTAATTGGTGAAACAGGTCCAACAGGAGCAACGGGAGTAACCGGCCCTACAGGTCCAACTGGTGTAACAGGAGTAACCGGTCCTACTGGAGTTACTGGTCCAATCGGTCCGACCGGCCCTACAGGCCCAACAGGTCCAACAGGCCCAACAGGTCCAACAGGCCCAACAGGTCCAACAGGCCCAACAGGTCCAACAGGTCCAACTGGCCCTACAGGTACTACAGGAGCTACCGGTATAACAGGTGCAACAGGTCC
>CANQJW010000036.1 GCA_947624345.1 uncultured Clostridia bacterium
GTTGCCTGACGGCGATACCATGTATCATAAACCGACACATCTTCCCCTGATTTGTTTTTCATTTTAAGTTCCTTTGGAATAATAGTGTATCCGCATCGTGTTCCGGTAAAGCCTGCTGTCTTGGAAAGAGAACAAAACTCTATTGCGCACTCCTTAGCGCCTTCAACCTCATAGATACTGCAAGGAATATTATCCTCTGTTATGAATGCCTCGTATGCAGCATCATACAGAATAATAGCGTTCTGATTTCTAGCATATTCGATCCACTCGCTTAACTGCTCCTTGTTATAAGCAGAGCCGGTTGGGTTATTAGGGGAACACAAGTATATCAAGTCAGCCTTTACATTCTTGTCAGGCATTGCGGCAAAGCCGTTTTCCTCGGTTGAATCTGCATAGAGGATTTTTCTACCACTGATGATATTTGTATCAACATACACAGGATAAACAGGGTCTGTTACCAAAACAGTATTATCTTTGCTGAAAATATCAACAATGTTTCCGCAGTCTGATTTTGCTCCGTCCGAAACAAAAATCTCATTCGGTGCAATATCAACATTATTTTTTGTCTTATAATAATCGGCAATCGCCTTTCTTAAAAACTCATATCCGTCATAGTCGGGATATCCCTTGAATGTCTCCTTGTCTGCAAGCTCATCTACGCCCTTATGCATTGCCTCAATTACAGCAGGTGCTAATGGCAATGTAACATCGCCTATGCCAAGTCTTATAACATCAGCATCAGGATTTGCCTTTGTGTAGTCGTTTACTCTTTTTGCAATCTCAGCAAACAGATAGTTAGCAACAAGATTGTTGAAATTGTCATTCATTAATGCCATAAATCTATTTTCCTTTCCTAAATCTTAAATTATAACTGTTCCAGTACAAACTGTTACTGCTTCACCCGTCATATAAACAGTTCCGTCATCAGTGTATCTTATAACCAAATCTCCTCCACGGAGCTTAACAGTAATATCAGTATTTCTCTCGCAATAACCGTTAAGAACAGCCGCAACAGCAGCAGCACAAGCTCCTGTTCCGCAAGCCCAAGTTTCTCCTGAGCCTCTCTCCCAAACCCTCATTTTAAGAGTTTTCTTGTCGATGACCTGAATAAACTCTGCATTCACTCTTTCAGGGAAAAGCTCGTTTCGCTCAAACTTAGGTCCAACTTCCTCAAGCGGGAATGTATCAACATTATTTATAAATGTAACGCAGTGAGGATTTCCCATAGAAACGCAGGTAATATTATAGTCCTTGCCGCCTATGTTTACCGCTTTGTCGATAATACTGTCTCCGCTTAATTCAACAGGAATCTTCTTAGGATCAAGCTCAGCCTTGCCCATTGTTACCTTTGCACCTACGACCTCGCCGTAATGCCTTTGAAGCTCAACATGAATTATTCCGCTTAATGTTTCAATGTCCATCTCGTCCTTGTCGACTAAACCGTTATCCCTCATAAACTTGGCAACACAGCGTATTCCGTTTCCGCACATCTTGCCCTCAGAGCCGTCAAGATTGAACATTCTCATTTTAGCGTCTGCAACCTTTGAACGCCTGATAAGTATTACTCCGTCTCCTCCGATTCCGAAATGTCTGTCTGATAAGCGTATGCTCAGTCCCTCCGGATTGTCAAGACGCTGGTCAAAGCAGTTAAAATATATATAATCGTTTCCGCATCCGTGCATCTTGGAAAATTCAAGCTTCTGTTTTTCTTTCCTCATATCGTTTATGTCAACAAGCTCAGTTGAAAGTTCAGAATACTTGCTCTTCAGGCTTGAAGCTATAGCGTTCGCCGTATCAATAGAAGTCAGACAAGGAATGTTCCTGTCAACTGTTTTTCTTCTTATCTTCACGCTGTCACGCTCAGGATTTCTGCCCTTTGAAGATGTAGAAATAACATAATGAATTTTTCCGCTCTCAATCAGTTTCAAGGTGTTGTTCTCACCTTCGTGAATTTTATCAACAACTATAGCCTTTATGCCGTTTTGCTCTAAGGTTTTAGCCGTTCCCCTTGTAGCGTAAATCTCAAAGCCCAAATCCTGAAAAGCCTTTGCAGTCTCAGCAATCTCCGGCTTATCCGAGTCTCTTACAGTTATGAACACACCGCCCTCTTTTTCAAGAGTATAACCTGCTGCGATAAGTCCCTTATATAACGATTCCTCAAGAGTATTCGCAACAGCCAAAACCTCTCCTGTAGACTTCATCTCAGGACCTAAGTGGTTATCAACGTCTATAAGCTTTTCAAAACTGAACACAGGTACTTTAACAGCAATATACGGAGAGTTCGGATAAAGTCCTGTTCCATAACCCATATCGCTCAGCTTCTCGCCCAGCATCGCCCTTGTCGCAAGCTCAACCATAGGTACTCCCGTAACCTTTGATATATACGGAATAGTTCTTGACGAACGTGGGTTTACCTCGATTACATAAAGCTCATCATGATAAATGAGATACTGAATATTTACAAGACCCTTTGTTTTTAGTGATACCGCCAGCTTTTTAGAGCAGTCTACTATTCTGTCCATCAGCTTGTCGGAAACATTCCAAGCAGGATAAACCGCTATCGAGTCTCCCGAATGAACGCCTGCTCTCTCAATATGCTCCATGATTCCCGGAATGAGAATATCCTCGCCGTCGCATATAGCATCTACCTCTATTTCAGGTCCCATTAAATATTTATCAATTAGTATTGGGTTTTCAATTTCCTGTGCAAGAATAATCGCCATATACTCTTTAATATCGTCGTCGTTGAAGGCAATGATCATATTCTGTCCGCCCAGAACATAAGACGGTCTCATAAGAACAGGATAGTGTATTCTGTTGGCAACCTCTAAGGCTTCCTTTGTTGTCATTACAGTAAATCCCTGCGGACGCTTTATCTTGTGCTCCTCCAAAAGCTCATCAAACCGCTCTCTGTCCTCGGCTGCGTCAATGCTGTCTGGCGGAGTTCCAAGAATATTAACACCGTTTTTTGCCATATGCTTTGTCAGCTTGATAGCCGTCTGACCGCCGAATGCAACAACAACGCCGTATGGCTTTTCTACATTGATGATGTTCATTACATCTTCATTTGTTAAAGGCTCAAAGTAAAGCCTGTCAGCAGTGTCAAAGTCGGTCGAAACGGTTTCCGGGTTGTTGTTTACGATAACAACATCAAAGCCCTGCCTTTTAAGCGCCCACACACATTGAACAGACGCATAGTCAAACTCAATTCCCTGTCCTATTCTAATAGGTCCCGAGCCGAAAACGATTACAGTTTTTGTATCTCCCTCTTTAGACGCATTAATAAACTGTCCTGCCTCATCGTCTTCGTCAAAGGTCGAATAGAAATACGGAGTCTGTGCGGCAAACTCAGCGGCACATGTATCAACCATCTTAAATGATGCGTATTTCTTTTCCTTTATCGTGCAGCCTGATATTTCTTCTATTACCTTATCAAGATATCCAAGCTTCTTAGCATTCAAATAAAGCTCATTTGTCAAAACACCTTTTCTTAGCTCTTTTTCTACATCTATAAGTTTCAAAAGCTTATACAAGAACCACTCGTCTATCTTTGTGATTTCGTGGATTTCATCAACTGTGACCCCACGTCTCAAAGCCTCATAAACAACGAACAATCTCTCGTCGTCACAGATATGGAGCTTTTCTCTGATCTTTTCATCGCTCATTTCAATATGCTTTTCCGACAAGAGCGAGCTTAGTCCTATTTCAGCACCTCTTACGGCCTTCATAATGGCCTGTTCAAAGGTAGTGCCGATAGCCATAACCTCTCCTGTTGCTTTCATCTGAGTTCCCAGTGTTCTCTTAGCATATACAAACTTGTCAAAAGGCCATTTAGGCAGCTTAACTACAACATAGTCAAGTGCAGGCTCAAAGCAAGCATATGTCTTTCCTGTTACAGCGTTCTTAATCTCAGCTAGTGTATATCCGATAGCTATCTTAGCCGCAACCTTTGCAATCGGATATCCCGTTGCCTTTGAAGCAAGAGCTGATGAACGAGATACTCTCGGGTTGACCTCAATTACAGCGTACTCAAAAGTATCCGGATTTAATGCAAACTGACAGTTGCATCCGCCCTCTACCTTAAGTGCGTCAATGATCTTCAGTGCGGCTGAACGGAGCATCTGATATTCCTTATCGGCAAGAGTAACAGTAGGTGCAATAACTATCGAATCTCCGGTATGTACTCCAACAGGATCAAAGTTTTCCATTGAGCAGACGGTTATCACGTTACCCTCTTTGTCACGCATGACCTCATACTCTATCTCTTTCCAGCCAGCTATACATTTCTCTACCAGAACCTGTGTTATAGGAGACAGATAAAGTCCGTTTCTTGCTATATCAATAAGCTCTTCTTCGTTGTTTACAATTCCTCCGCCTGTTCCGCCAAGCGTAAATGCCGGACGGATTATAAGCGGATAGCCTATTCCCTCCTCATTTGCAAACGCAACAGCGTCCTCAACAGTATTTACGACCTTAGATGGAATGCACGGCTGACCTATAGACTCCATTGTGTCCTTGAACATCTGTCTGTCCTCTGCCTTGTCTATAGTCTCTGGATTTGCACCCAGAAGCTTTACATTGTATTTATCCAAGAAGCCTTCTTTTGCAAGCTCCATTGAAAGGGTAAGTCCCGTCTGTCCTCCCAGTGTTGAAAGAACGCTATCAGGTCTTTCCCTCTTGATTACCCTCTTGACGGTTTCTAGAGTAAGAGGCTCAATATAAATCTTATCAGCCATTGCTTTGTCTGTCATTATCGTTGCAGGATTTGAGTTAATTAAAATAACCTCAAGTCCCTCCTCTTTCAATGCGCGACACGCCTGAGTTCCCGCATAATCAAACTCAGCCGCCTGACCGATAACTATAGGTCCTGAACCGATAACAAGAACTCTCTTTATATCTTTATTTAAAGGCATAAAAATTTTCCTTTCTGAATTTATATGATTTTGATCGTCTGTATCCTGTATACTTTAATCAATCAAGCTTTCCTATTTGAATCAGCTTCATAAATCTGTCAAACAAGAAACCTGTATCAAGCGGTCCTCCGCAAGCCTCGGGATGGAACTGAACCGAAAATGCAGGCATATTTTTATAATCCACACCCTCGCAGGTTCCGTCGTTAGCGTTTGTAAAGCTAAGAACAGCATTATCGCCCAGACTATCATTTACAACCGCATATCCGTGGTTCTGGCTTGTTATATAAACCCTGCCTGTTTTCTCGTCCTTTGCAGGCTGGTTTGCTCCCCTGTGACCGTATTTCAACTTTTCTGTCTTAGCACCTTGCGACAATGCCAGAAGCTGATGTCCCAGACAAATTCCAAAGGTGGGGATTTTCTTCTCGCAGATTTTCTTTATTTCTTCGATTACATCTACATTATCAGCAGGATCTCCAGGTCCATTTGAAAGCATTACGCCGTCAGGATCAAGCTCGAATATTCTCTCTGCTTTAGTATAGCTCGGCATCACCGTTACCTCACAGCCTCGCTTAACAAGCTCTCGACAGATGTTCGCCTTAGCTCCCAAATCAAGCAGACAAATCCTGTGCTTGGTTTCGCCCTCGGGCTTATATGTAGTCTCACTCTCACATGTTGTATTCTTTACAGCGTCGATTATCTTGTAGTTCTTCAACTCGGTCAAGCCGAAGTCGGTTGTACCCTCCATAAAAATCTTGCCGTTCATAACTCCCGATTCACGAACTATTTTCGTCAGGGCTCTTGTATCTATTCCGTAAAGCCCTATAATTCCTTCTTTCTTTAAAAAAGTGTCAAGATCACCCTCACAACGGAAGTTGCTGGGCTCTTGACACCAATCTCTAACAATATAACCCTTAACCCAAGGGTGTTTGCTTTCAAAATCTGAAGGAATAACGCCATAGTTTCCGATAAGAGGAAAAGTCTGAACAACGATCTGACCATAATAGCTAGGGTCAGTCAATGTTTCCAAATAACCAGTCATCGCTGTTGTGAAAACAATTTCCCCGACAGTTTCGCCGGTTTTACCAAAGCTTTTGCCCTCGAAAATTGTTCCGTTTTCTAACATAAGATACGCTTTCTGCATCTTAATCCTCCCATTCTAAATTGTGATTTGTTTGTGAGGCCTATTCGGCTTAACAAACCAAATGCAAAATTCTGCGTTTTTATCCGATAAACTTAACCGTATTTAGTTATCTTTTTTATTATACACTATAAAGCTAATTTTGTCTATGTCGAAAATGTTAATTCTCATAAATTTTTATAACTTCTATTGCAACCTCCAGCTTAGAAATTCTTTTATCCATTGCCTGCTTCGTTAAATATTTATGCGCTCGGTTTTCATCAAATCCAAGATACTCCATCAAAACGAATTTTGCTCTGTTTACCAACTTCATTTCCTCAATCCTGTTATGAAGCTTCTGATTCTCGAGCCGAAGACCCGAAAACCTGTTCCTTGACGCATTGATAAATTTTATTGCCTGTATAAATAAAGCCTTGTTTATAGGCTTTTGTATGGTCATTACTCCGATAGGCTCAACAGATTGACTTACACTTTCAAAATGCTCGCTTTTTACTATCATCAAACAGCTTGCATTTGTAGATTCAACGCATATCTCAGCCAAATTGTGACCGTATTCGTCGCCCAGCGGAGAATTTATTACAACTAAATCAAACTCAGAATTAGACAGAAGTCTTTTTGCCTCCGAAGAGCTTTTTGAGATAGTAATTCTCGGCATCGAATCTCCTTTGAACATTGTTGCAATAAGAGACGTCGCCTTGTCATTTGACGATACTATAAGAACACTTTCCAATCTGTTTCACCCCCTTATTACAGTTTTTTATTTGTAAACATTTTATAATCGTATTCTTGTCTCTTGTTTCTTGCCTCTAGCTGCCCCAAGGCAGCATTGCGTGCGGGGGTCTCCCCTTGCTGCTTCTAGAGAGTTAGAAAATATACTCTCTCGAATGCTTCCTTATCGTCTGTTTTATTATAATTTTCATACTGCTGTTTTTTAGACTTCAGGAAGAAATCTACGATCTCATTAGGCATATAGGTGTACAAAAACTTGCTGTTTTGTGCAAGATTCACAGCCTCGTTCAAATTTTCAGGAAGGGTACTTATTCCCATTAGATCACTCTCATCTGCACAGCTTAGGTTTCTGTTGACAGAACTGCACAGCTTTTCATTATGCTCCACGCCGTCAAGACAGGCATAGATAAGCAATGCAATCGCAAGATACGGATTGCAGGCGCAATCGGGAGAACGCAGAACAACACGAGCAGTTTTATTCTTATCCATAGGAACTAAAATAAGCTGAGCATGATTCTGATGCGACCATGTGATATATTTCGGAGCAAGATACTCGCCGAACCGCTTAAAGCTGTTAACAGTTGGGTTCAAAAACACCGTCATATCTGCAACTCTGTTTAGAATACCTGCCACGGCGCTGCTTCCCGGACCGCCGTCTTTTTCTGAAAAATTTTCAAAAAGCTCCTTGCCGTTTTTAGACATGGAAATGCCGAAGTGAAGTCCGTTTCCGCTTTTATCGTCAATTGGTTTTGGCATAAATGAAGCATACAAGCCGTTTTTGTCAGCTATATTTTTGACAACCGACTGAAAAGTCTGCAAATTATCTGCCGCATTCAAAGGATCGCTGTATTTAAAGTAAACCTCGTTTTGCCCAGGTCCGCTCTCGTGTCTGGAGGATTCGGGTATTATATCCATCTGCTCAAGGGTAAGGCAAATCTCACGGCGCACATTTTCTCCTCTGTCAATAGGAGAAGCATCGAGATAACCGGCATTATCATTCGGTATCTTTGTTGGGTTTCCATCGTCGTCGCATTTGAACAGATAAAACTCACACGAGGTTCCGAATTTGAATGTATAACCAAGACCTTTAGCTTTGTTAACAGCGTTTCTGAGAATAGCTCTTCCGTCACCGCCGAACTCGCTTCCGTCTATATTCTTAATATCGCAATATAGCCTTGCAACTCCTCCGTGCTGAGGTCTCCATGGAAGCATTGCAAGCGTATCAGGGTCAGGAAACAATAGAAGATCCGAACGGTTAAAGTTCATAAAGCCCTCAATATGGGAAGCGTCAAATCTTATTCCGTCCGCAAAGGCACGTCTGAGCTCACAGCTATTTAATGATATGTTTTTCTGATTACCGAACATATCCGAAAAAACCAGCTTGACAAATCTGACGTCGTTTTCCTCAATAAACTGCATAACATCTCTCTCGGTATATTTCATTTTTATCCTCCTATCAGAATATATTGTCATTATATTGTCATTAAATTTTATTTACTTACTTGCATTTAACAACTGCCTGAACATAAATTAAGGAATATAACAGCAAAATACTGAACTATTCCTTAAATTATACAATATTTAGTTCGGTGTGTAAAGTCGTTTATATGGATTTTTAGTGTCGGGAGTTAAAACATAGAATTTATGATCCATAACCTTAGCCTTATCTACTCCGAATTTTTTACAGTATTCGCTTATATATCCGTCTATTTCTTTTAGATCAGCCCTAGTTGCTTCCTCTGCCTTTACCTGTTTTGGCAAATCAGCAGGACAGCTGTCTGTTCTTAAAAATATTTTTCCGCCATGCATACCTGTTCCGCAGAAATAACCTACTATCTGCTCGTCTTCATACCCCAGACCAAGCACCACAATATATCCCCCTGCCTGATATTCGCCCAAAAAGCTTCCTGCTTTTCCGCCAATAACAAGCACAGGAATCTTATCCATATAAGACTTCATATGAATACCTGCTCTGTAGCCTGCATCGTCTCTGACAAAAATCTTTCCGCCTCTCATAGCGTAACCTGTAGCATCCCCGGATGAGCCGTTTATGGTTATTGTTCCATCGTTCATCGTGTCGCCCGTTGCGTCCTGAGCGCTTCCGTTTACAGTGATGTTGCTTCCGTCAAGATAAGCCCCAAGTGCATTGCCCGGTGTTCCGTTTATAACAATATCTCCTCCCGAGCGTCCTGTGGCAATATATCTCTGACCTAAACATTTATCTATTGTAATAGTTTTATCCTTGCAAGCCTTCAACTTTTTATTAAGAAGCTGAAAATGCATATCTCCTGCCGTAATATTCATAAGCGTTTATGCTCTTAAAAGAGCTTACCTCCTTTTGATTACTTTGACAAAAACTCTTTACGAGCCTTTGTTGAAAATGCCATAAGCTGTGGCTTTTCCTTTATCAAATCAAAGTCAATTGAGCTGAGCGGTGTTCGCTTCTTAATAAGACTTGTGTAAATTCCTGCTCTCTTGACATCGCCTATCATTATATATCCTTTCAGACGATTCGACTTGTAAAACAGCTTTTTATAATTTCCGTTCTCTGTACTTAAATAGCACTCTCCCTCATATGTTCCTGCGGTGATAATGTGAAGCCCGAAGAAGCCTATAGCGTTCATAGGAATTGCGTTATCATATTCAGCATCTCCACCTGCCATATTTATTCCTGCTGTCTCACCCTGCATATATGCGTTTGGCAATAAAGCCATAACCTTATCAGTATTGCTGGAAACATCGTGTGATTCTGTACAGTCGCCTGCAGCATAAATATCATCAATTGAGGTCTTGCACCTACCATCTGTGACAATTCCTCTGTTCACCTTTCCGCCAATATCAGAAATTAGCGAAACGCACGGACGAACACCTACCGCAAGTACCAAAATATCAAAATCGATCTCTGTTCCGCTAACAAGTGTTGCCTTATTCTTCTCAAAAGCCTTTACGCTGTCGCTAAGATAGAATTTAACTCCCTTTGATTCAATATGTTTGCGAACTACAGTTGAGCCGTCTGAATCAAGAATTGACGGCAGAATACGATCGGCTAAGTCAACAACAGTTATGCTTTCTACCCTGTCGTTTATACCCTCAGCACATTTAAGACCTATCAGTCCTGCTCCGACAATAAGAACCTTACTCTGAGGTGTGATCGCCTTTTCCAGCTTGTGAGCGTCGTCTAGTGTCATAAAGCTGAACTTTTTCTTTACCTTGTCAAGTCCGTCCATCGTTGGAACAAAAGGCACTGATCCTGTTGCTACCATAAGCTTTTCATAAGGCACTTCCTTGCCGTCTGAAAGCACAACCTTCTTTTCTTTCTTATCAATAGATGTAACCGTCTTGCCAAGCATTTTCTTTACTTTGTTATCCTTATAAAAACTGTCGGGACGGTATTTCATTCTCTGTTCATCAGTCTTTCCATAAAGAAGATAAGATATAAGCGGTCTTGAATATGTGTGGTGAGGTTCGGACGCAATAAGTGTAATATCTCCGTCCTTATCAACGCTTCTTATTCCCTCAACACAGCCGATAGCACCAGCTGAGTTTCCGATAATTACATATTTACTCATTCTAATCGCCAACTTTCTCTTCATAAATAATAGCTCTGTTAGGACAGCCCTCAACACACGCAGGCTTTCCGTGAGAGTTATTCAGACAAAGCTCACACTTCTGAACAACTCCATCGTCTGATGGCATTATAGCTCCATATGGACAGGTTAGAACGCATGTGTAACAACCCACGCATTTCTCCTTGTCGATTTGGATAACTCCGTCAACAACCGACAAAGCCCCTGTTATACAACCCTTAACGCACAGCGGTTCCTCGCAATGACGGCAGGAAACAGCAAAGGATATTCCGTCCTTTTCCTCTATTTGTATTCTTGGATTGATTTTAACATTCTTTAGTGCCTTTGCCATATCGTCTTTTCCCGAATTTGCAAAAGCACAATGATATTCACACAAATGGCAGCCCAAGCACCATTTTTCATCTACATAAATTCGCTTCATACACTTTTCCTCCATAGACAATTAACTGTCAATTGTCAATTGTCAATTATCCATTACTCTCCTGCGTGCTTGATGCCGAGAATTTGCAACTCCTTCTCAGTCAGGCCAATACCTCTTAGCATAAGCCTGTTTCCACGCAACGATTCAATAGAGTTAATACCCATACCGCCCATAATCTCTTTTATTTCGTGATTCCAAGCAGTAAGAAGATTTACAAGTCTCTTGTAACCTATATCAGGATTAAGTCGCCTTACCAAATCCTCTCTCTGGGTCGCAATACCCCAGTTACACTTGCCTTGTTGACAGCTTCTGCAAAGATGACAGCCAAGTGCCAAAAGTGCTGACGTTCCGATATAGACAGCGTCTGCACCAAGTGCAACAGCCTTAACAATATCAGCAGATGAACGAATCGAACCGCCGACAACAATGGATACTCGATTTCTTATTCCCTCTTCACGAAGCCTTTGGTCAACGCTTGCCAGCGCAAGCTCAATAGGAATACCCACATTGTCTCTTATTCTGGTCGGTGCAGCTCCTGTTCCTCCTCTGTAGCCGTCGATTGCGATAATATCTGCTCCGCCTCTTGCAATACCCGAAGCTATCGCAGCAACATTATGTACCGCCGCAATCTTTACAATAATAGGCTTTTTATAGTCGGAAGCCTCCTTCAGTGAATAAACAAGCTGTCTTAAATCCTCAATGGAATATATGTCGTGGTGAGGTGCAGGTGAAATAGCGTCAGAGCCCTCCGGAATCATTCTTGTCTTTGAGATATCATCTCCGACCTTTATTCCCGGAAGATGTCCGCCGATACCCGGTTTTGCGCCCTGTCCCATTTTAATCTCAATTGCAGCGCCTGCGTTAAGATAATCCTTGTGTACTCCGAAACGTCCCGATGCGACCTGAACAATTGTGTGCGGCCCGTACTTATAGAAATCCTTGTGCAGTCCACCCTCACCTGTGTTGTAGTATGTTCCAAGCGCCTCTGCAGCTCTTGCAAGGCTTTCGTGAGCGTTATAGCTGATAGAACCATAA
This sequence comes from uncultured Clostridia bacterium, assembly GCA_947624345.1. Classification (GTDB taxonomy): domain Bacteria; phylum Bacillota; class Clostridia; order Oscillospirales; family Ruminococcaceae; genus UMGS1601. The sequence goes on from CANQJW010000036.1 coordinate 11,824, forward strand.
GACATAGCCGAGAACATTATAGGAATATCAAGCTTCAACTGCGGCGTCAGATTATTCTTTATCTCGCCCTTCGAGTTAAACTCAACCTTCTCAGGCTTTGCACCTAAGAAAACCCTTGTCTCCATTGGCTCACGAAGAGGATCAATAGACGGGTTTGTTACCTGCGAAGCGTTGATAAGCATCTTATCCCAGTAAATCGGATAATCCTTAGGATTTCCCATAGACGAGAGCAAAACTCCGCCTGAGCCCGCCTGTCTGTATATTTCAGAAATATGCTCACCCTTCCAGTTTGCATTCTCTTTGAATGTATGATTGGTCTTGACGATTTTCAGCGCCCTTGTAGGACAAAGTGCCACGCATCTGTGACAGCATACGCAATTTGCATTGTCCGAAACCATACAATCATAATCTTCATCATATGAATGAACTTCATTAGCACATTGGCGTTCGCATACACGACAGCCGATGCATTTATCTTTATCCCTCACAACCTCGTATTCGGGATATAAAAAATCTATCGCCATAATAACCTCCGTTTAGAAGCCAGAGACCAGATGCAAGAAGCAAGAACTTTTTGCATCTATCAGACTTCTAATATCTAGTTTCAAATTTCTAATATTTCTCATTAAACCTCTTGATTCTGGCTTATTGCATCTAAAGCCTTGCCATTGCCTTTGGCTGCAAGGTCGCTATAACAGGTTCTCCGCCCTTAGGTGACCAAATCCTATCAAGTTCCGGCTCGATAACCCTTATAGCACACTCCTCGCTTGCCATATAAACCATATCGTCCTTTTCGCCTATTACCATTGACCTTAACTTCAGCCTGTCATTGAGTGCCATAAGTCCGCCCTCAAAGCCGAGTATAATCGAAAACGGCCCTGTGATAAGAAGTCCCGGAAAAGCATTTCTCAGATAATTTAGCTTATCTCTTTCCTTCTTCGGCATACTCTCTATTGTAGACCAGAAAGGTGCGGCAATTACATTTGCAGCATCCTCCAAGGACAGCTTCTGCTTTCTTAAAAGATAATCTATTATATATGTAATAACTTCAGTATCTGTCTGTAAAGTACACTTATAACCGTACATCTCAATGTCACGCCTGTTTGCGTCATAGCTTGAAATCTCTCCATTGTGTACTATTGAATAGTCAAGCATTGCAAACGGGTGCGCTCCTCCCCACCAACCGGGGGTGTTTGTAGGATATCTTCCGTGAGCAGTCCAAGCGTATCCTTCATACTCGTCTAACCTGAAATAGTCTCCAACGTCCTCCGGAAAACCAACCGCCTTGAATACTCCCATATTCTTTCCGCAGGAAAAAACATACGCTCCCTCTATATTGGAGTTGATATTTATAACACTTCTTGTTACGAACTCCTTTTCATCAAGCTGGCTGTCAGTAAGCTTTGTCGGCAAAGGATTTACAAAGTATCTCCAGATAAGCGGTTCAGCCGTAATCGTCTGATTGGGCTTAACAGGAATCTTTGACAAATTGATAATGTCAAAATGCCTGTCTAAAAATCTTTCGCATTCCTCTCTGCTCTTGTTTGAATCATAAAAAACATGAAAGGCATAAAGGTCTTTATACTGCGGATATATTCCGTATCCTGCAAAACCTCCTCCCAATCCGTTGGAACGGTCGTGCATAGTCGCTATTGATTGGACGATTTTCGATCCGTTGATTTTCTTTCCGCTTGTCGAAATCATTCCCGAAATCGCACAGCCGGATGGAATTCTGATCTCTCCCTCTTTCAGCATACAAACTTCCTCCTGACTCATAAATTATAATGTATAATAATAATATTCAGTGTTCATCCGGTTCATAATTACTTGACAAAAAAAGCATTCACAAAACAGCCGCAGTATAACCTGCCGCTTTAGTGAACACCATTGTCCCGAATATTAACCTTATTCATTTTATCACATCACTAAAACCTTGTCAAGCATTTTTGCACAATTTTTTTGTTAAAAATTCATTTTTATAATTTTCTGCAATAAATTTTACTTGATTTACAATAAAATTTGCAAGTATTGCGATTATAACTTGCAATCAATGAATATACTATATTAAATGTATACTATTTGATTTTTTACTGTATGATTTGTTATTGAAAATAACTAAAACTTTATCTAAAAGGACTTTTTCATTTGAAGAAATATACAAATATCTAGAAAAACATAAAAAACACTTGACAAAACTAAATAAAAAGAATATACTAACAATGTAAACGGCAAAGGCGCTGTGGACGTTTTAACGTTCGCAGTGCCTTTTAATTTATAATTGAAATGGAGGAAATTCACATGAGCAACATTCCTGAACTGTTCGGCGAAGATGTATTTAACCTTAGGGTTATGAAGCAGAGACTGCCGAAGGAAACATTCAAGGCTCTGAAGAAAACTATCGACAACGCTGAACCTTTGGACTTGTCTGTCGCAAATGTTGTGGCAAACGCAATGAAGGACTGGGCAGTTGAAAAGGGTGCGACCCACTTTACTCACTGGTTCCAGCCGATGACAGGCTTGACCGCTGAAAAACATGACAGCTTTATCTCACCTACCTCCGACGGCGGAGTAATAATGGAGTTAAGCGGTAAAGAGCTTATCAAGGGCGAGCCTGACGCTTCATCATTCCCATCAGGAGGACTTAGAGCTACTTTCGAGGCAAGAGGTTATACAGCGTGGGACCCTACCTCATTTGCATTTATAAAAGACGGTTCTCTTTGTATACCAACAGCATTTTGTTCATACACAGGAGAAGCGCTTGACAAGAAAACTCCTTTACTTCGTTCTATGGACGCTGTTTCAAAATCAGCGCTAAAAATTCTTGATTTATTCGGTGTAAAGGCAAACAGAGTTTCATCAACTGTCGGACCTGAGCAGGAATACTTCCTCATTGAGAGAGAGGATTATGCTAAGAGAAAAGACCTTATCTATACAGGCAGAACTTTGTTCGGCGCTCCCGCTCCTAAAGGTCAGGAACTTGAAGATCACTACTTCGGTTCTGTAAAGATGAGAGTTTCAGCATACATGAAGGACTTGGACGAAGAACTCTGGAAACTCGGTATCACAGCAAAGACAAAACACAACGAGGTTGCTCCTGCACAGCACGAGCTTGCTCCTATTTTCACAACAACAAACATAGCTTCAGACCACAACCAACTTACTATGGAAGCCATGAGAAAGGTTGCTAAAAAGCACGGCTTTAAATGTCTTCTTCACGAAAAGCCTTTTGCAGGTGTAAACGGCAGCGGTAAGCACAACAACTGGTCGCTTTCAACAGATACAGGCATCAACCTTTTAGACCCGGGTAAAACGCCTGCTGAAAATGCACAGTTCCTGCTATTTTTGACAGCAGTTATCAAGGCTGTAAACAAGTATCAGGATTTGCTCAGACTTTCAGTTGCAACAGCTGGAAACGACCACAGACTTGGTGCTAACGAAGCTCCGCCAGCTATTATTTCAATATTCCTCGGCGACGAGCTGACAGCTATTTTAGACGCTATCTGTAACGATGTTGATTACGATAACGACGGTGTTGCTGATTTACAAATAGGTGTTGACGTTCTTCCGTCATTCCCTAAGGATAACACAGACAGAAACAGAACCTCGCCTTTTGCATTCACAGGTAACAGATTCGAGTTCAGAATGCCCGGTTCAAGACTGTCAGTCGCAGGTCCTAACACGGTACTTAACACGATAGTTGCAGAGGTTTTAGACGAGTTTGCTGAAAAGTTAACAGGCGTTGACGATTTCCAAGGCACTCTACACGAGCTTATAAAAGAAACTATCAAGGAAAATCAGAACATAATCTTCAACGGAGACGGCTACAGTGACGAGTGGCCTAAGGAAGCTGAAAAAAGAGGTCTTTTGAACCTCAGGTCAACTCCTGAAGCTATCCCCCACTTCGCTGACCCTAAGAACATTGAAGTTTTTGAGAAGCACGGCGTTTACACCGAAACAGAAATCCGCTCAAGGGTTGAGATTCTCTTAGAGGAATATGTAAAAATTCTGAACATAGAAGCACTAACTATGATCGATATGGCTAAAAAGGATATCCTTCCTGCTGTTTCATCATATGTAAGAAAATTAAGCGAAACTGCTAAACTTGCTAAAGAGTGCGGTGCTGAACCTGCTTATGAGATAGATCTCGTTAAGAAGCTGACAGATTTAGAAAAGGAAACTTACAAGAACCTTCAAAACCTTGAGGATATTACTGTTAAGGCTTCAGGCATTGAAGATATGAAAGAAGCATCGACCTTCTATCACGATGAAGTTCTAACTGCAATGGGTATGCTAAGAGCTCCTGCCGATCAGCTTGAAACACTTGTCGGCGAGAAATACTGGCCTTACCCAACATACGGAAAAATGCTTTTCTATGTTTAAAAACAAGTTCAATTAAATGATTTTCGTACAAAGAGGTACAAATTCCAAAGGCTTACCGCCCTACGGAATTTGTACCTTTATTATTAATACCAACAAACAAAGGAGAGATTATTATGGTAACTTTAGCTGAAAGCAGCAGCATTCTGGAAAAGGTAATGTCTGAAACCAACGGTCTAATATTCGGAGTATGGTTTCTGATTGGCGCTGCGCTAGTATTCTGGATGCAGGCAGGCTTTGCAATGGTCGAAACAGGCTTTACAAGAGCAAAGAATGCCGGAAACATTATTATGAAAAACTTGATGGACTTCTGTATCGGTACGGTAATGTTCATCTTCATCGGTTTTAGCCTTTTATTGGGCGAGGATCTGGTCGGCTTTATTGGTAAGCCCGGATTGGATATTCTCACAGCATACGGAAGTTTTGACTGGTCAAACTTCGTATTCAACCTCGTATTCTGCGCTACAACGGCAACTATCGTTTCTGGCGCTATGGCAGAAAGAACAAAATTCCTTTCTTACTGTATCTATTCAGGAGTCATTTCCGCTCTTATCTATCCTATCGAGGCACACTGGATCTGGGGCGGCGGTTGGCTGGCAGATCTCGGTTTCCACGATTTCGCCGGTTCCTGCGCTATTCACATGGTTGGCGGTATCTCGGCTCTTATCGGAGCTAAAATCCTCGGCGCTCGTATAGGTAAGTTCACAAAAACAAAAGACGGCAAAATCAAGGTTCACGCTATTCCGGGACACAACCTCACAATCGGAGCTTTGGGTGTATTCATTCTCTGGCTCGGCTGGTACGGATTCAATGGCGCTGCTGCAACAAGCGTTGACCAGTTAGGTTCTATCTTCCTTACAACAACGGTTGCTCCTGCTGTTGCAACTGTAGTTTGTATGATTTTCACTTGGATAAAATACGGTAAGCCTGACGTCTCAATGTGTTTGAACGCTTCACTTGCAGGACTTGTTGCTATCACGGCAGGCTGTGATGTAGTTGACTGCACAGGCTCTATAATAATTGGTGCTGTTGCTGGACTTTTAGTTGTGTTCGGAGTTTGGTTCTTAGACTACGTTCTCCACATTGATGACCCTGTTGGTGCTGTTGCTGTTCATATGTTCAACGGTATCTGGGGAACGATAGCTGTAGGTCTTTTCGCAACAAATTCTGTTCCCGGAAATGATTTAGTTGGTCTTTTCTATGGCGGAGGATTTTCACTTCTCGGCAAGCAGCTTACCGGTTTTGTTTCAGTAGCCGCTTGGACAGCCGTTACTATGAC
>CANQJW010000037.1 GCA_947624345.1 uncultured Clostridia bacterium
GGGAACAACAGGGCTCGAACCTGTGACCCTCTGCTTGTAAGGCAGATGCTCTCCCAGCTGAGCTATGCTCCCGAAGATTGCCGTTTTAACAAGCGACTTACACATTATATATACATTATAACAGCTTGTCAAGACCTTTAAGATGATTTTCACAATAATTTAATAAATTAGCATAAAGAAAATAAGACCGCCCTAAAGCAGTCTTATAATAGATAATAGTGTATAGATTTCTTATTCCTTGTGATTTTCAAAATCACTGTTATCATTATTCAGTGCATTTTTCTGAATTTCCTCAACGGCCTTTTCCGCCTTTGGAAGCTCCAGTTCCTTTAATTTTGCATTTTCCTCCTCAAGGATTTTCATAAGCTCTTCTATCGCAGTGTTTTTTGGCCTAACAAGATCTTCTTTCATCTCGACAAGATCGTCTTTGTTAAAGCCCTCCTCGATAAGAGGCTCAGTCAGAAACTCAGAGTCCTTAGCCTCTGAGAGCAGCTCTGTTGTTCCTAAATCTTCTTTATTCTCCTGATGGATATTATGCAGGCTTTCCGTTTCTCTTATAAACTCGTCAAAGGTGGGTTGAGAGTTATCCTCAGCATGTTCACCTAACTTTGATGATCGCACCGCTCTTTTCTGTTCAATAGCAGCAAGCTGTTTTTTCTTGCTTCTTTTCCCAAGAGCAAAGAAAATTATCATCAGAAATGCAGGCAACAGGATAAAGACAATATACCCATAAAGCGATCCTGCTAATACTATTGTTTGTCCCAGCCACTCAAACTTATAATTTGCAATTCCGACAATCTTGTTTCCTTTGACCAAAACTGTATCAAGCGAGTTATCAAACTTAAGCTCATAGTAAAGATTATTATCCACCGTCGTCAGATTCACAAATCGCATAGCAGTCGTGCCATATGTTATTCCGTTCGCCCCCGAAACATCATCAGCAATAATAACCTTGCCGATATCATTTTGAGTAGGCTTTCCGTTTGTCGCAAAAATCAAAGTGTTTTTCTCAATCTTGGGCGACATATAATTATCGTGTATAACATAAAGGCTATATCCGCCGACACTTGGTGTAACATTTTCGTTTTTGAAAACAATATGCACAAGTGTGACAAATATCGCTGAAATAATCAGAATTATCAAAAATATAATACCCAAAACCTTGCAAGGAGATGTTCTTATCTTTTTGTTGCTCATAAAAGCGACTTCCTTTCTATCTTTTGAGTTGTCCTAGAGTTCTACATAATAAGTATAACACAACTTATTTCATTTTTCAACGCATTTTTTAAAATATGTAGAAAAGTTGTGAAACATTATATTACTGCATTCTCAAAATTTCTACTGCACCATCAAAAAACGGTACCATCTATCTAAAAGATGATACCGTTTTTCTGGTGACCCGTACGGGAATTGAACCCATGTTTCCGCCGTGAAAGGGCGGCGTCTTAACCTCTTGACCAACGGGCCGTATGGTGGCTGTAACTGGATTTGAACCAGTGACACTCCGGGTATGAACCGAATGCTCTAGCCAACTGAGCTATACAGCCTGACGCTTAGACTAGATTATTATACAGTAAGATTTTGTACTTGTCAACACTTTTTTGAGAAAAAATTTTGTCAAGAGCCAAAAATAGTTATTTTACTATTTAACTTTCATATTATAACCTTGATTTTCAAGCAGTGTAAGGGCTTGTTTAAAAGGAAAATTTTTGACCTTATGGCATTTAACTTTTTCTGAGTAGGTATAAATTCTCAAACTGCAATTATTGTTCCATTTCTGAAGTATTGTCTGATAGTAATCAATTCTGCTTATTTGCTCTGTTGGAATAGTGACTGTATGGAACTGATAAAGCTTGCAGTAATTTAAAACAGCATAGCCGTCCTCAAAGCCGACACCCGTCGTGAAAATAGACGCAAATTTGACAACGATCAACCAGAACACAGGAATTTCCGCAATGAATGTGACAAATCTTATAACTACGACCCAGTCAGGGAATATCAGCCACAGTATATAGGATACAACCGGTATTGCCAATCCCAGAAGAAACGGAGGTGTAGTAAAGCCGATGAAATCACGAAATCTGCATTTTAGCTTTTTATGAGGCCTCACATAATCGGGAAGCAAAATTTTAAGCGAGTTATTTATTTCTCTTTTAGTGGTCACAGGAAGCAACACAGCTATCTGTCGTCTGCCCTTTCCGTATCCTGCACAGTCAATGTTTACCGAGCATATACGGAACATTCGCATAAAAAAGTTCTGACGAATGTCAACTGAATATATCTTATCACGCATAATGACATTTTCACGGTTAGTGATAAAGCCCGATCTTATAACAATACTGTCGCCCTGTCTAACTGTTGTAAAGTTCCAGTGTCTGAGAAGATTTACAGCAAGCGAATACAGCCAGCCGATAACAATAATCGATGCCGCCGCAATAGCAATAGGGGGCAAGTTTATTGTAAGGAAGCTCTGTATTCTGTTGTTTACAATTATAAGATACCTTTGCTCAAGCTGTCTGCCGATTATACGGCTCGCCTCAATCATTAAGGTTGAGAGAAGAATAACGCCCGAAAGGGTCGATGAAAAAAGAAAAGAAAAGATGATAAGATGAACCTTTTTCGGGGTGTAGCTATACTTAACCTTTCCGACGTTTTTCTCTTTCAATATTTCGGTAAGATGCTTAAAGTCGGATTTTTTCAAGGTAAGTGTCACATCGTGACCTCTCATTGAATCGGAATTGGTGTCAATGCAGACCTTGTAACAGCCGAAAAAGCGGTAAAAAGGCCCCTGACTGCAGGTCACTGAACAGATGTTATTATAATTGAACTTTGATTTGATCAGCCCGAAGTAGCCTGTACCTGTTTTAATAGATTCATTGTCAATTGAAAAGGTTATAAAAAACCATCTTAAAAATGCAAATCCGAAAATAAGCGAAATTGTAATAATATCAAGCCAGTCGCCTCTGAACCATTCAGCCACATCAAATCTCAGAAGATATAGCTTTCTAGCAAGCGGGATAAGCAACAGCCAAAAAACGCTTGTTGTATATGTGAAAATCTTGACAGGGTGCTGTCTTGACTTAAAAATATATGAAAAAAGATGATTTTCAAGCATTAAATTCCCGCCTTTCTGATTATAATTTAGATTAGATGGCTGCTGTTTAACTATTATTTTTTGCCATCTCGTCAAGATGAGATGAAAGCTCCATTGCTTCATCACGGGTAAGAAAGCAAAATACCATTCTTCCGCCCCACGCATTTGCAATAATAAAATTTAATCCCGTCAACTTAGAGAAAGGAGTTATTATTGTTGAGACATATTGAATCGAGCGTACTTTCATATATTGCTTTGAAAAGAACACCATACCTGTCTTTTTTCTGATGTCCGTATCTGAAATATTATACACCGTCTTTTTAAAATATAATGGAATGAAAAAAACGCCGTATAAAATAACCGCTCCCCAGCATACGCCGATTATTATCCACATAATAATATTATGGTTATTAAAAAATATATAGCTGAGTATTGTGACAGCAACAGCTAAAATAACCATAATAAATCTGATTGAATGTAATGCCATTTTAGCAGGAACATATCTTTTCATAGTATGATTATGCTCTCTTATGAGCAATCCTCCTATTTTTTATTTTTATATACACTTTTATCTTTATAAATCAGCTTTAAATCAGGGGTGAGCGTGTGAATTTTATTATCAATCTGAACGAGAAAATAAATTCCTTTGTTTGGGGACCTTTTACCCTGAGCTTATTTTTGTTTGTTGGAATATTTTTCACCTTGAGATTAAAGGGTATTCAGATAATAAAAGTAAAATCTATCACAAATAAAACCTTATTGTCGCTTTTTAAAAAACAAACAAGAACTTCAACTGACAGACACTGCCTTTCCCAGTTAGGAAGCCTATCAACTGCTCTGGCTGCAACAATAGGCACAGGAAGCATTGTAGGCGTTGCAACCGCCCTAACAATCGGGGGAAGCGGCTCTATCTTCTGGATGTGGGTGTCCGCTTTCCTGGGAATGGGAACAGCATATGCTGAAAATGTTCTCGGAATTTTATACCGCACTCGTGACAAAAACGGCAGAATAACAGGCGGTGCACACTTCTACATAGAAAAAGGAATGAAAGCAAAACCTCTTGCTAAATTATTTGCATTGTTTTGTGTGCTTGCCTCATTCGGTATGGGGAATATGGCACAGGGAAATTCGATTTCCGCATCGCTTTTTCAAAGCTTTCATATTCCGAGGATATATTGCGGCATAGTGCTGTTTGCGTTTGTTTTAATAGTCATGCTCGGAGGGGCAAAACGCACCCAGAACGTATGCGAGCTTATAGTACCGTTTATGACAGTTTTCTTTCTGGCAGGAGCCGTTATAATCTTAATCCTCAAGCGTGAACGGCTTATCCCTGAGTTTTTGTCTATCTTTAAAAACGCTTTTACTTTTAAGTCCGCCGCCGGAGGAATAGCCGGAGCAGGAATAAAAAAGGCATTTTCAGTAGGAATCCGCCGAGGGGTTTTCTCAAACGAAGCAGGACTGGGCTCAACAGTAGGCGTTCACTCCTCTTCAAATATCAGAGAGCCTGTCGAACAGGGCTTTTGGGGTATATTTGAAGTTTTTATCGACACTATGATAGTTTGCACAATAACAGCGCTTGTAATACTAGTTAGCGGAGTTCCGCTTATCAGTGACCAAGGAGCCGAAATAGTAGTTAAGGCATTTGAAAGCGGTTTTGGAAGCCTTGGCGGATATTTTGTATCAATTTCAATTGTACTGTTTGCACTAGCCACACTGATAGGCTGGTCATTTATCGGCGAAAATGCTTTTTGCTATCTGTTTCCCCGTGCAAAGAACAGAGTTTATAAAATACTCTTTTGCATATTTGTCTATCTGGGGGCAGTTTCAAGCCTTGAATTTGTCTGGGAAATTTCAGACACCTTCAACGGACTTATGGCGATACCAAATTTAATCGCCTTAATTGTTTTATCAAAAGAAGTTGTAGGCGAAACAAACAGGTATTTCAGCAAAAATAATTCTGCTTAAATTATCCCTCTGAAATAAAGTCCTCTTGTAAAAGCTCCCTCGCAGGGTAGATTATTTTTATATGCGTTTATAATATTGTTAATCTCGTCGGTTGTTTCATCATCAAAGCAAAGTGTGTGAAAGGATATATTCCTAAATTCACTAAGCTTATCCGCAAGATAAAGAACATCTGAATTCAACAGCTCGTAATAATCATACTTTTTATTGCACCGAACCTTAAATCTGCGTCCGGTTCTGTCAGTCAGACAGCCTTTACAATCCTTGCAACCAACAGATGCTTTTATCGGACAGTTTACACACAGCATAAGCGGAAGCTTACCGTATGATATAATTCCAAAATCAATCGGGCTTTTCAGACGGTTTATCTCATTTGCTTTGAGTTCAAAAGAGACTACAGCGTCTTTGACATTGTATTTTGCCAGAGCCTTTAAGGCTATGGAATTTGTTATATTAAATCCAAAGCCAGTATGAATTTCAAGCTTTAAATTGTTTAAAATCCTCAGATGTGCAAGGTTTGTTGCCTCGAACCTGAAAAAGCCCTTGTCTTTCAAGACGTGAATATCATCTATGACCTTTTGCTCATTATTCATATATCTCGGAAGAGATATACATATTTTATCCTTGATACTGTCGTCAAATTCAAAAGCTGAATTTGACAGTTCAGACAATGACACTGTAACAAACTCAATGCATGACAAATCAATGTTCTCTAAAAGGCTTATTTTGCTAAGAGAAATTCTGATCCTTGGCTTTGTTATAGCTTTTGCTGAAGCCAAACCTAAATCTAAGATCAGCTTAGTAGCCTTTTCTTTATCGAAAGGAATTACTTTTGTGTTCTTTTCACATATAGCCTTGTCAAGAGCCAAAACAGCCTCCCTTCTAAGACCATTAAGCGCTGACGCAGAAACCATAGTTCCATTCTCGATATTGCAGTTTAATTCGCCTATCTCATATTGGCTTCCGCCCAGCTTTGAAAGCTGTTTTAAAACATACTCATCGTCTATAGGACGATTATAAGCTCTTTGCGGCGACTCGCCTGTTATCACAACTCTACTGCCGTTTGCTTCTGCGGTGAGGGTAACAGGTCTGTCAAATTGAATATCAATATGAAAATCTATTTTATATTTCTTTATTTCATTCTTATATAGATTTTTAAGATTTGGAAGTACATCATTTGCAGAAACAACATCTTCCTTTTGCCTTATGCCGAACATATCTTTACCCAGATGATTCGTATAATATCCGTCGGTAAATCCGCTTCGAGAAAAAACAGATTTTAAAAGCTCCATATCCGGGGGAACGCCCTCCAAAGCCTTTCTGCACTCATAAACGCTTGCCGCTGTATATTCAGGACGCTTCATTCTCCCCTCGATTTTAAAGGACGAAACGCCTATTTCTTTAAGTTCTTGTATATGCCTGATATACGACATATCCTTGAGAGATAATGCGTAGTTTTGTTTATCACCGCACGAGAAAGGAAGTCTGCACGCCCCTGCACAAAGACCTCTGTTTGCACTTCGTGAGCCTATCATTGCACTGAGAAAGCATTGCCCTGATACCGACATACACAATGCCCCGTGAACAAAGGCTTCTATTTCAATATCAAGGCCGCAAAGCTCGGTCAAAACCTCTTTTGAAACCTCTCTTGACACAACAACTCTTGAAAATCCCAACTCACGGGCAGAAAGTACACCGTTTTTGGTATGCAAGGTCATTTGAGTTGATGCGTGAATAGGCATCTTCAGGCAGACTTGTTTAACAATCTCTGTCAGACACAAATCCTGAGTGATAAGTCCGTCTATTCCTATTTCACAGGCGAATTCCAGCTCGTTCAAAAGCTCGTCTAACTGAGAATCGAGAACCACTGTGTTAATAGCCTGATAAATTTTAACTGCGTGCTTGTGACACTCCGCTACGGCGGATTTTAATTCATCTTTATCGAAATTCTTAGCGTTTTGTCTTGCGGAAAAGGCTTTTGAGCCGACATAAACTGCGTCAGCACCAGCACGAATAGCCGCAATAAGCGACTCATATCCTCCGCAGGGTGCAAGTATCTCTGCCATACTATTTGTTAAAGAATGATGTTTGTCCGTTTTTTGTCGGGACAAAGGTTGTTTTATCTCCCTTAGGCTCGTTCACATTTTTTGTGTATCTTTCATAATCGGGATTAGACTTTTGCTTTAACCCTTGACGGGACAAGCCCTGACGGTTCAATAGCCTGTTAGCCTCCTGAAGCTCGTCCTCAAGTCTGACGATTTTTGCGGTAAGCTTTGAAATTTCTTCGTTAGCCGCCCTGAGCTTTTCAGCGGAAGCAGCAGCGTCGTCAACATACTCCTTGATTTGACCTCTTATCTTATCTATGACAATATCGGCTTTAAGAGATCTGTCCAGACAGTCAAGCGCAACTAAAACAGCACCATCTAAAGGCGTCATCTGGGACATTCCCTGAACAATATCATATAGCTTTTTATTAAGAGTATCGGCAAGCTTTTGTGTATATTCCGCTGTCTCCTCTGTCTGGATATTGTATTCCTTGTTAAAAATCTTTATCTTATAAATCTCAGCCATTTAAAAAATTCCTTTCTTTAAGCAGAATCTGTGCTTTTTATTCACATTATTATACTATAAACCATCCAAAAACGCAAGCAAAAAAACAGGCACCCAAAATCTTGAGTGTCTGTTATCTCGATATACTATATCTATTGATTTAATTCGCTTTAACTTTCGTAAAGGTCAATCATAGAGTCTGAATATGTGCCAACGACACTCCATACACCGTTCACCTTTGCTACGATAAAGTAAACCTTTTCTATTTCTGTATCCTTTTCGCCGCCGGTCTTTGTGATGATTTTCTCCTTGACCTTGACCTCAAAAGCCTTTGAAACCTTGATAGTCTTATCAACTTCATCTCCATATTGTTCCTGAAGTGACTCCTCAAGTCCTGCTAACTGGTCCTTATCAAACTTTTCCTTGTCTAAAATATCATAGTCAATGTTAGCTTCTTTGTCTAAAAACGCCGGCTGAAGACTATAATAAGCGTCCTCCGAATGATCAATATAGTCCTTAACAGCATCTTTATATCCGCCGCCGAAGATAAATGACAAAATAACGCAGATGATTACCAATACAACAATTCCGATAGCAGCAAAACCAATGTATTTATCACGATTATGACTGGTCTTGAATTTCTCATATCCGTCTCCGATTTTGTCCTTTACTGAAAAAATCCCCTCTTTAACCGTAGCTGACGCTGTGTCGCTTGCATTTGCCTCGCTTACAACTTCAGCATTATCTAAAACCTCTGTGTTTTCTTCGACAACTGGTGTGTCGGCAGTTTGATTTTCCACATCAGCTAACTTAGCTCCACAAGAACCGCAGAATGCTGAATCATCGCTTATCTGTGCACCGCACTGTGAACAAAATTTAGGCATAATAAAACCCTCCGTTACTCTTTTTTATGATTCATATATTATACTAATATTAAAAAAATGTCAATAGCTTTGTTATAAACGGTATCAATATTTTAATATATCAACCTCTTTACCTTTATTATAGACAATTCTCGGGACACGCTTTGAAATATTGCAAAGTATTTCATAACCGATAGTATTTCCGATTTCAGCTATATCGTCTGCGGTAATAGTCTCAACCCCGTCGGTTCCGATAAGCGTTGCAACATCTCCGACCTTAACATCAATTCCTGTGACATCACACATCATCTGGTCCATACATACCCTGCCTATTATTCTGGCTCTTTTTCCGTGAATCAAGACCTCTCCCTTGTTTGACAGAAATCTCGGATATCCGTCAGCGTAGCCAACAGGTATAGTCGCAATTTTCGTCGGCTTTGTCGTTGTATATGTTCTGCCATAGCTTACACAAACACCACTCTCAACCTCTTTAACCATAGATACGCACGCCTTGAAATCAAGGACAGGCTCAAGCTTAAAAGGAACCTCCAAAGCAGAATTGGGCTTTAATCCGTACATAATTATTCCAAGTCTTGCAAGAGTGCTTCTGCCGCTTGAATGATAAATTCCCCCTGCTGAGTTTAGAAAGTGTATCTGGTCGAGTTTGACAAGGCGTTTTTTCAATTCATAAGAAACCGCGGTGATTTGCTCAGCCTGATTTTGTGTATAATTTATATCTTCTTCATCATCACTGTCAGCAGACGCAAAATGTGTGAAAATACCCTCCAGCCTTATTCCGCTAAGCTTTGAGATACGCTCGATAATATCGCAAGCCTTGTTCAAATCCCTCTCGCAAACACCGATTCTTGTCATACCTGTATCCACTGCACAATGTGCGCGGACCTTCTTGCCATTTGGTGAGCATTCCGACAGCTCTTTTGCGTGGCTTTCATCTGTAATAGTCTGTATAATATCATAATCCACAAGCTCTTTTGCATATTCGGGCGGGGTATAACCGAGTATCAGTATTTCGTGTGAGATGCCTATATCTCTGAGATGTTTTGCCTCTTCTATATTTGACACCGCAAACCATTTTATATCAAGCTCACTTTCAAGATAGGGTACAACGGCATCGTCGCCGTTTCCGTAGCAGTTTGCTTTTACAACGCATAAAAGCTCTGTTTCGGAAGCTAGAAATCTCTTGAAGTTATCGACATTGGTTTTAATGCGGTTAAGATGGGTTTCGGCCCACGCTCTTTTCAGATAGGTCATAAAAATTTCCTTTCTTTGTAATTCTTTTGTGTATCGCTATTGATAATTATCTAATTTTGTGATATGCTATCAATATACGAAAAAGTGAGACTTATCAAAATTTAAGCCTTATCGGCATAAGAGGAGAAAATCTTGACACCGACTTTAATTTCAAACGATGGATTTGACATAAAACGTACCTGCTGTTTTTCAGGGCACAGACCTGAAAAGCTTGCACAAAAGGGAAATATAAAATCCCCACAGATAAGACGACTTATCAGTATGCTATATTTTGAGATTGAAAATACAATCAATGAGGGCTATACTAATTTTATTACGGGAATGGCAAGGGGCGTTGACCTCTGGGCTGCGGAATATATATACGAAAAGCGTGTTAAAAATCCGGATATCAAACTGATATGTGCAATCCCGTACAGAGATCAGGGGAAAATTCTGAAAAATTCTGAAAAATGGGAATATGACAATATAGTTGCCTCTGCCGATAAGGTTTATATAATGGAAGATGAGTACACCAAAAACTGTATGCAGAAGAGGAATCGGTTTATGGTTAATAACTCTTCAAAGATTATTGCCGTTGTGGATAATTACCGCAGCGGAACAGGTCAAACAATCAATTATGCCAAAAGGAAGGGTATTGATGTTCATATCATTGATATAAATAATAATGCACCTATTTTGAAATAGCAAACAACTCTTTTTAGTTTACACCTTTATATCAAAAGTTTCAAGTGAAAATAGGTTTTTATTATAGAAAAATATATAAACGCTGAAAATACAGGAGAGAATATTATGGCAAATAATAAGAAAAAAAGACGGTCACAAGCACCAATTGCACTTGTTTATTTCTCAACGCTGGTTGCTTTTATTGTGATTTTTGGTGCTATTGCAATTGGAATGATTAATATGCTTTCACCAAAAACAGAAAGGGCGACCCTGTCGACAGAATCTGTAGAAAGTGTTGAGCCGACAGATAAAAATAATCAGACCTTTTTATATATGGTCAATAATGATGAAAAGGGATTAGACTCTGTTATGGTCGTGAGGTTTATGCCGGCAAACGGAAGAATGATGCTTGTTCCGCTGTCGCCATATACAACAGCATCCGTTGACGGAAATATCCAGACATTAGATCAGGTGTTCCAGTCGGCCGGAGCGTCAAGCGTTATGAATGCTGTTTCTGAGGTTCTTGGTATCAGCATTGACAAATATATGTCTATGAGTGAACAATGCTTTGAG
Organism: uncultured Clostridia bacterium; assembly: GCA_947624345.1. Taxonomy (GTDB): domain Bacteria; phylum Bacillota; class Clostridia; order Oscillospirales; family Ruminococcaceae; genus UMGS1601. Next base: position 10,978 of record CANQJW010000037.1, read on the forward strand.
AATCTTTGCGATAATATCGGGAATATTACATACGAAGTTCCTGAAAATATGTATTATATCGGCGATGATCCCGATGATATTATAAACTACTCCAAAGGAGAAAAGCTTTCACTTCAAGGCTCTCAGATAACAATGCTTATGACATATCCTAAATACAAAAAAGGATATTCACAGAATGTGGCGGTTGCAGGAGAGCTTATGGAAAACCTGATAAATAGCGGCTTTAAGCTTCAGACAACAAGGGATAATCTCGATTCGATATATTCAAATCTGCTTAAAGAATCAGCAGACAAGAGCTTTACTCAGAATGATTTCACTGAAACAGAGGAATTTTATTATTATATAATGGATAATTACGACAATCCTGCCAGCACACTAATACCGACAGGAAACTGGTCAAGCAATGGATATAAATTTACAATCGACGGTACATTTAAAGCACAGGTTAAATCTATGTTCAGAGTTGAAGAATAAATTTATTTTGGAGGTCAAGACCTTATGAAGTTAATGGTTTTAATACTTAATAAATTAGAGGCTCTTGAATATTTGCTGGAGGGCTTGTCGGCGGCTGGCATTGGCGGAGCTACGATAATAGATTCTTCAGGACTTGTTATGACGCTTTCCAAAATGGAATCAAGCTTTATCAGCTCGTCTATTCGTGCTCTTTTTACAGGAAACGGAGCTGACGAGGATAACAAAACCATAATTTCCGTTATAAAGGACGATCAGCTTGATATTGCAAGAAGGGTTGTATACAGCACTGTCGGGGATCTTTCAAAGCCCAACACAGGAATTTTGTTCACCATTCCTATTGATTTTGTTGAGGGTACTAAGAAAAGCGGAAGCTTAGGGGAAAGCGTTACATCAATTGATGAAAAGCCAAAGGTAAAGCGTAAGCCCTCAGCACAAGAGAATAATTGATAAATAAGAGGAATGCTGCAAATTTGAGGTTTGCAGTATTTTTTTGTAATATTTCACAAAAAAATTGGTGAATTTTCTATACCGAAGCAATATTCTTTTGATAGACAATCATTTTAAAATGAAGTATAATACTAGTGTATATGAATTTGAAAGGACGAAATTATTATGTACGAGGATATCAAAGAACAAATAGTTGATGTGTGTCACAAAATGTGGCAACAAGGCTGGGTTGCAGCCAATGACGGAAATGTAACCGTAAAGGTAGCCGAGGGGAAGTACCTTGCTACTCAAACAGGAGTTTCAAAAGCATTTATCACACCAGATAAGATTGGTCTTATTGATGATGAGTTCAATATACTTGATGCAGCCGAGGGCTGGCGTCCATCGTCTGAGGTCAAGATGCATTTAAAATGCTATCACGACAGACCGGATGTAGGGGCAGTAGTTCACGCTCATCCGCCTACAGCAACAGGCTTTGCTTGTGCACAGCTTCCTATGGATGACTATTGTATGATCGAAACAGTTATAGCGGTGGGTTCTGTTCCGCTGACGCCTTACGGCACACCGTCTACATATGAGGTTCCTGATGCAATCGAGCCATATCTTCAAGAGCACGACTGTATGCTTTTAGAAAATCACGGTGCATTGACTGTCGGAGCTGACCTTATCACAGCGTATTATCGTATGGAAACGCTGGAGCTTCAGGCTAAGATTTCGCTTGTTGCTAGGCTTCTTGGCGGAGTTAAGGATATATCAAGAGAAAATATCGACAGACTTATCGGTATGCGTCCACAGTATGGCGTTACAGGAAAGCACCCCGGATATAAGAAGTATTCAAAATAAGTGATAATTGAGGGAAATTAAATGAGCGTTAATAAAAGAGTATTGGCATTTGATTTCGGCGCATCAAGCGGGCGTGCAATGCTTGGCGTTTTCAATGGGAAGAAAATCGAGCTTTCAGAGATTCACAGATTCTCAAACGATCCTGTATCTCTCGGCGGAACACTTTACTGGGATACGCTGAGACTGTTTTATGAGATAAAGCAAGGGCTTATCAAGGCGAAGCTTGCCGGCGGTTTTGACAGTATCGGCATAAATACCTGGGGCGTTGATTTCGGATTGCTTGACAGCGATGGAGTCCTTTTAGAAAGCGGAGTAAACTATCGTGATAAAAGAACAGCAGGAATGGTTGAAAAAGCAGGTAAGCTTATTCCTCTTTCAAAGCTGTACAAGGAAACGGGAAATCAAATTATGGAGATAAATACGGCGTTTCAGCTTTTATCTCTGAAAGAGAATAGGCAGACACTTTTAGACCGTGCGGAAACTATGCTTCTCACGCCTGATCTGTTTAACTTCTTCCTAACAGGAGAAATGAAAACAGAATACTCTATCGCTTCGACTACTCAGCTTGTCGACCCGAAAACAAAGGACTGGAACAGAGCTGTGATCGATGCTCTGGGGCTTCCGCAAAGGCTGTTTGGGGAAATTGTTCCAAGCGGAACAAAGATAGGCGAGCTGCGTGATGATTTGTGCGAGGAGCTGGGACTTCCAAAGGTTCCTGTAATAGCTGTTTGCGGACACGACACGCAAGATGCAGTTGTGGCTGTTCCGACAGCGGAAAAGGACTTTATTTTCGTTTCCTGCGGAACTTGGTCACTTTTTGGAACGGAAGCTGACGAGCCTATCGTATCAGACAAGGCTTATGAGCTTAATCTGACAAATGAGGGCGGATACGGCGGAACAACCAATATTCTTAAGAATATAATCGGGCTTTGGCTTATTCAGGAAAGCAGACGACAATGGCAGAGAGAGGGAAAGGATTATTCCTTTGCTGATTTGGAAAAGCTGGCGCTTGAGAGTGAGCCCTTCAAATGCTTTGTCGATCCTGATTACCCTACCCTTACCCCTCCCGGTAATCTTCCAAAAAGGATTCGGGAGTTTTGTGAAGAAACAGGACAATATGTTCCTCAAACAGTAGGCGAGATCGTAAGATGTATTTATGAGAGCCTGAGCCTGAAATACCGCTATGCGTTTGATCAGATAAGAGAGCTGACAAGCAAAGACTACAAGGTTATAAATATTGTCGGCGGAGGCACAAAGGACGGTCTTTTGTGCCAGATGGCGGCAAACTCCTGCAACACTACTGTAACGGCAGGACCTGTTGAAGCGACGGTGTTTGGAAATATTGCTGTTCAGCTTATGGCAGACGGTTGTGTATCTAACACAAAAGAGGCAAGAGAGATTATTGCTAAGTCTGATAATGTAAAACATTTTGAGCCTGAAGAAAATGCAGTAAAAACCTTTGATAAGGCTTATGATGATTTTAAGAAAATTATAAAAATTAAATAAATCGGAGGGAAAGCAAATGTATTACAAAATAGGAATAAGACCTATAATTGACGGAAGAAGAAAGGGTATTCGTGAGGGACTTGAAGACCAGACTATGGAGATGGCAAAAATCGCCGCTGATCTGATTTCTTCAAAGGTAACATATTCAGACGGAACGCCTGTTCAGTGTGTTATTGCGGATACTACAATCGGCGGAGGATATGAAGCCGCGCTGTGTGAGGAGAAATTCTCCAAGGAAAATGTTGTTGCAACACTTTCTGTTACGCCTTGCTGGTGCTATGGAACAGAAACAACAGACAACAATCCTACTACAATTAAAGCTATCTGGGGCTTTAATGGAACAGAGCGTCCTGGCGCTGTATATTTAGCAGCTGCTATGGCGGCATATGCTCAGAACGGTCAGCCGTGCTTTTCAATATACGGTCACGATGTTAAAGACATTGGTGATAAAGAGGTGCCTGCTGATGTTGAAGAAAAGCTCTTGCGATTTGCCAGATGTGCTGTTGCAGTAGGGGAAATGAAGAACAAAGCATACTGTAATATCGGTGCTGTTGCAATGGGTATTGCAGGCTCATACTGTAATGTGGATTTCTTTGCAAAATATTTGGGACTTCGCGCCGAGTGGGTAGACGAGGTTGAAATCCTCAGACGAATGGAGCTTGGAATTTACGACAAGGAAGAATTTAAAAAGGCTCTTGCGTGGACAAAGGAACATTGTCCTCAGGGGGACGATAACGTAAATGATCCTCCTATTGTCCAGGGTGACGAGAGAAGTGAAAAGGATTGGGAATTCACCGTTAAGATGACTCTTATCATTCGTGATATTATGCTCGGAAATCCAAAGCTTGCTGAAATCGGCTGGATTGAAGAATCCTGCGGAAGAAACGCTCTGCTGGGAGGTTTCCAAGGTCAAAGACAATGGACGGACTACAAGCCAAATGCAGACTTCTGCGAGGCTATGCTGAATTCTACCTTCGACTGGAACGGAAAGAGAAAGCCTGTAATACTTGCAACTGAAAACGACGGATTGAACGGTGTTTCAATGCTTTTCGGACACCTGCTTTCACACACTGCAAGCATCTTTGCAGATGTCAGAACCTACTGGAGCCCTGACGCTGTTGAAAGAGTTTGCGGAATAAGGCCTGAGGGCAAGGCTGAAAACGGCTTTATCCACCTTATCAACTCGGGTGCTGCTGCTCTCGACGGAACAGGTGCTGCTGACGGTATGATGAAAAAGTGGTGGGAGATGACAGATGATAATATTGACGCTTGCTTAAAGGCTACCGACTGGAGACCTGCAAACTTAGGCTACTTCAGAGGCGGCGGATTCTCTTCACACTGGAAGACATTAGCTGAAATGCCGGTTACAATGATGAGACTTAATATCATTGACGGATTAGGTCCTGTATTGCAGATTGCCGAAGGGTATACCTGTGTTCTTCCTGACCAGATTCACAACACTATTGATAAGAGAACAGACCCGACATGGCCTACAACCTGGTTTGCACCAAGACTTACAGGAAAGGGTGCATTCAAGGACGTTTACAGCGTTATGGCTAACTGGGGAGCAAATCACGGCTCGCTTTCATACGGACATATCGGAGCAGACCTCATAACACTTGCTTCAATGCTTAGAATTCCTGTTGCAATGCATAATGTTCCTGACGATGAAATTTATCGTCCGCATTGCTGGAGTGCATTCGGCACAAAGGATTTAGAGGGTGCTGATTACAGAGCTTGCAAAAACTACGGTCCACTCTATAAATAGATTTTACTCAGTCAAGGGGTGCATTGAATTTTGCTGCCCCTTGCTTTTGTTTGGTTTCGGTTCTGAGTTTGTGTTTTGTGATAAAAAATCGGCTCGGAAATGGTGATCGATATGAGGCTTTTTGATTTACCGAATATTGTCTGTCAAGGCGAAAATACTGCAGTTCGGAATACTAAGAGCAACAGGAATGACCTTTAGAGAAACAATAGGAATGTTATTCTACGAGCAGCGTTTTTATCAGGAACGGCTATAGTGGTTTCTATCGTAATAGGCGATTTCGCAGACATTAAAGCTAGGTGAGGGTTAATAAAATCCAGCATAAATAACGGTGATTAAATGAATACTTTTGAAAAAATATACGAGGTAGTAAAGAAAATACCCAAAGGCAGAGTTGCAACCTACGGTCAGATCGCGGCTCTGGCAGGGAACAGACGGCTTTCACGGGTGGTGGGCTATGCGCTTCACGTCAATCCCGACCCTGATAACATTCCCTGCTATCGTGTTGTAAACCGCTTTGGCGAGGTATCAAAAGCGTTTGCCTTTGGCGGAGAAAATATGCAGATCACCCTTTTAAGAGCAGATGGGATCGAAGTTTCAGACGAGGGCAAGGTCGATCTTGATACTTACCTTTGGGACGGGAAATAGTATATAATAAAAAGGTCGGCAAAACTGCCGACCTTTAGTTATATTATTATTTATCAATATCTATATTACCGTTTTGATTGTATGATGGCGAACACCAGCTCTTCTTTTTACATTTTGGACATTTTAAATATCTGTCATCATTCATATGAATTGAAAACATACAC
>CANQJW010000038.1 GCA_947624345.1 uncultured Clostridia bacterium
AGTAGCCCCTCCTTAAACTTGGTATCTATAATATAACATATTTCGAGAGGGGTGTCAAGGGGTTGGGGGAAATTTTTCGAAAAATAGAGGCAAGAGGTAAGAAGATAGATGCAAGAGAACAGCGTTCGGAAAAATTCCGAACGCTGTTCTAACTTTTTGTAATTATCCATTTTCAATTATCAATTATCAATTGTCCATTGTTAATTTGTTAAGCCCGCCGTTTATCAATGTTTAACATTAAATCAAACTTATATAGGCGGCAGAGCCACCGCCGGCTCTCTGGTCTTGCCTCTTGCATCTAAATTTCTTGCTTCTAGCCGAGCAATTGTCAATGTTACGGCATTATTGGCTCAAACCTGATTCTTATTTTAGGGAGCTTTTCTATTGTCGTGTATGAATTTATAAGACCGTCCTCTAATGATAAATCATTTTCACCACTTGCAGGGGGTGCAAAAATCTTCAATGTCAGGTCTCTTGAGCCGTCTAATGGCTTTTCAAAGAAGGCGCTCATCACATCAATAGTCTTTGCCTGAGGAGATTTATAAAACCACTTTCCGTTAATCTCAAACATCAAATTGGAATTATCATCGTCATCAAAAACAAGCTCACAAAAGTGCGGATTCTTGTCAAAGTGAATAGGAATAGCTATTCCGTCTGCATCCTCAGCGCCACCCCAACGAAGCGTACAAGGAAGCGAAAGCTCCTCCCCCTGAGTCATTTCAGGATAGAAATAGTCGTCGTGTATGATTTCCTTATACGTTTTCATAACAGGCTGCTCTATTCCAACATCCGGGTTATTCGGGTCTTCAATCTCAAGACCCAAACGTCCTCTGTCCCTGAACTGATAAAATGTAAAGCCGGTATACCAAGTAGCCTCTTCTCTCTTTACTCTGTCGCAGTATGCCTTTACCATATCCGCCTGATCGTAAGGTCCTGTAACGTCACCGTCGGCATTGAACTCACTCATAACCATCGGCTTTGCTGCTCCGCCGTTGAGCTCCTTAAATCTTTCATATGCCGCCTTTGTGTAATCAAAAACGTCGTCAACCTTTGATCTGCTAAAGGTGTTTCCTCCTTTTTCAGCAACGTCGTATGGCCAACCCCAGTGAAGAGCCATATACTTGTCAATACTCCAGACATCAGCATCAAGAATAGCTTGTTTAAACTCTTCTTCTTTTTCAATTTTTCCTGTATTCGGATCTACTCCTCCGATGCACAGAATTGTCTGAACATTAGGCGCATATTCTTTTAAAATCTTGTTAAAGTGGCAGTAAAATTCACCGATTTCAGCATACGTTGCTCTCTTTGTAAATGAGAACCAATCGCCTGTAGCCTCGTGATTGATTCTTAACATCATTCTTCCAAAAGGTCTTAAGTCGTTAGCTATCGCAATTAAATGCTCATCTGTAACATTAGGATCTATTGTAAGTGTCAGAATAACGTCCTGTCCATGGCGGCGAACGTCTCTCATAAAAGTAAAAGGCTCATCATCGGTTGTGCCTCCCAGTCCTCCCTTATATGTAAAATAGTCATCATATGGGTAGTCCCACTGGAATGAAATATCAGCGTCTTTCATAACCTCTGAAATTCTTCCAGGCCACTCCTTATCAAGCGGATAGTAGCAATACATTAGACTGATACTTCTGTGAGGTCTACCAAGTTTGTTAAGGATATAATCCTGATTAACATACTCACCTCTTTCAGAACCGTCTCCCAAATCAACAGCACATTTTGCCTTTCCCATATGAATTGAATAAATTTTGTTCTCTTCCATTTTAAAACCTCCAAATTATTTAATATATATAACATTATTGATTCTGTCAATAATACTAGCTATGTCCTGAAATACCTTGTCGCTCTGATCCATCTCCGGATACTGATTAGTGAATATACAAAGCACAAACGGAGAGTCGGCATAAACTATTGCACAGTCGTGATACTGTTTTTCATCCCAATCTGAGCCATATTTCTGAGACACTTTATACTTACTATCAAGAGCTTTGCCTATCTGCCTGTTTACATCAGTGTTCGTCATAAGCTCGGTAAGCCACTTTCCCTGCTTGGTTTGCTCGCCATATTCATAAATTTCTTTGTAGCATTTCAGCATATCGGCACTTGTACAATATGTAAATATCCACGAATCCCCCAGAGAATAATTTGCTCCTATCGAATACAAATCGCTGTTAAACTGCGTATATCCATAATGCTTTACAAGGTTGTAATAAGCGGTATTATCACTTCGATTGATAGCGTATTTGATAAGCTGTCTTGCGGTGATCTCTGTACCTGTTTTTACATTTGCAACATAGCCATTGTCGCCAGACCAATTAACAGTTTTTGTTAACTTTTCATTCAAGTCAATTCCTGATCTTAACAATGATAGCACAAATGGCGTTTTTATAGTGCTACAGGTTGCAAAACGCATTGTGTCATTATATCCTATTGACGAACCTGTTTCCAGATTCTCATAGCTTATTGACATATTGAAATTAGAATTTGAAATAACATTTTGCAGCTCGTCTAAATAATCATAAAAATCCTGAATGCTTGTGACAGTTTCAAACCCCTGCATTTTAAAGCTGTAGCCGCTTATGGTGTTTATATCAACATCAGTAGGCTTATATTCTCTTGTTCCTGTTGTGGTTGTTGTAGTAGTTGTTGTTGTGGTCATTTTATTCTTTTTGGATGTGATATTAGTTGTCTTTCTTTCACTGTTTTCAACAGTCGAAACGGAAGAGTTATCAGTTGATTTTTCAGCATTCATTTTGCCATTATCACAACCAAATAATGTCATACTTATTATAAAAACAAGAAGAAAACACAGCAATTGGAATTTCATTTATATTTTCCTCACTTCTATGTAAAATATATCCCAAACCTTTTAACGTATAACAACTGACGAGCAAATTCCTGCTCCAAAATTCCTGCTCTTTATAATCACAGTTATTTCCTTTTCTCCGCTGAACCCGCTTAAATTAGCGTCCAGTGCTTCCGGCCATTCGTGATCACATTCTGCAAGCTTAATGCCGTTTATATAAATCTCACAAATTCCCCAAATACTGTTAAAGTGCAGCACAGGTTTCGTGCCGTTAATTTCTCGCGGAATATTGACACTAGCTCTGTAAAGAGCGTATTTGCCCTCGCTGTTTGAAAACTTCTCCTGTGCACCGTTTACCACGCTTACAGGCTCAAGTGAATTCATGTCTGAAACTGAATATACAATCTCGGGATCAGGTTTTTTGTCTAAAAGCACAGCCGACATTTTCCAGTCGTTCAGATATAACTCTTCAATATTTTCAACATTAGGAACACCGTCACGTTCTAACACAGTTATGTCATCACAAACAACATTCATTATATCAGCAGAGGCTGTCAATGTCAAGGATTTTGCACCCTCATTTAACCTAACAATTGCCTGACAGCACCCATTGAACAGCGACCGTTTATTTGATGCAAAACTCTCATGACAGTTAGGATTGCCGTTAGCCATTCCGAGTACCGTTCCGCCCTCAGCCGAGAACTCTATTTCAAAATTAGCATCAGGAACAAACTCTCCGTTTTTATCAACAGCATATATGTTTACAGGAATAGCATCTCTGCCATCGTTATACATATGCATACGATAGGGTGTTATCAACAAATCGCTTGCCTCGCCTGTTGTATTTTTAATATCGACAGCTACAACCTTATTGCCGTTATAACCTACAAGCTTTAGCTCTCCACTTTCAAAAGGAACATTCCATATAGCCTGTCTCAGTTTATTGATTGGCTTTTTACCCTTTGATTTTCCGTTCACAAAAAGCTCAGCTTCTTCACAGTTTGTCATTGACATAACCTTTACTATGGTTCCCTCTTTGCCCTTCCAGTTCCAATGCGGAGCAACATAGCACACAGCTTTTTCAGAGAATATAGCTTTAGTAAGATAATAAGCGTCTTTAGGAAAACCGCAGGTGTCCATCATACCAAAAAAGCTGGATACAGACGGCCACTCATAAGGCGTTGGCTCGCCCAGATAGTCAAAACCGGTCCACATAAATGCACCGCTGACAAAATCACGGTTTAAAACATACTCCCACGTTTCACGAATGGTATTTCCCCATTCTGATGCATCTTCATCAAAGCTTGCTTTCTCGTGTAATTCATCATTTGTTTTATAGCATCCCCTCACAGAAAAAGCAGAGGTTGTTTCGCTTGCAACAATTGGGATTTCCGGATACTTATCGTGAAAAGCGTCATAGCTCTGTGGCTGATAGTTCACCCCGCATACATCGAAAACGCTTCCTGCACCGTTGTCCTCCAGAATACCTCCGTGCATTGCACCCGTGACATATCTTGTATCGTCAAGTTTTCTGATCTCCATCTTCATACGCTCTGTCATTTTTTTGCCCTCAAGAGCTGACTGCAAAAATTCCTCATTGCAAACCGAATACATTATAACCGACGGATGATTTCTATCTCGACATACCATTGTTCTTAAATTCTCCAAGTTTTCATCGCTGGTCTCAAAAACTCGGTTTTCGTCCATAACAAGCATACCCAGTCTGTCGCAGACATCCAAAAGCTCGCTTGAAGGCATTCCATGTGCACATCTGTATGCGTTTGAACCCATTTCTTTGAGTCTCTTGATTCTATACTCGTTTATACTGTCGGGAACAGCAACCCCTATCCCGCCGTGATCCTGATGATTGCAGGTTCCTAGAAGCTTTAACGGCTTGTCATTGAGAAAAAAGCCTTTGTCTGAATCGAATTTTATCGTTCTGAAGCCGAAAATCGTCTCACATTCATCAACCTGTTTGCCGTCTATGTAAACTACCGACACAGCCTTATATAAATTAGGTGAACCAATATCCCAGAGCTTTGGCTCTTTAACCGAAATATTCTGAAAAAATTCTCTCTTTGAATACTCATACACGATCATATCAGTTGTTCCGCTTGCTACCATTTCGCCGACTGTTTTAAGCGAGCTGTCAAACTCATAGATTTTATTTTCAAGCGAAACAACTTCATTATTATAATACCCGTTGTTTATAACAGTTTCTATTTCAAGATTCCAATTTGTACTTGATAGCTTCTTAGGCTTTACAAACACTCCATATTTATCAATATTGACCTTGTTCTTTACATTCAGCCAGACATGACGGTAAATTCCAGCACCCTCATACCACCAGCCTTCCCACTCATCTGCATCAACGAATACAGCAAGTGTGTTTGGGGCGCCGCCAAAAATTGCTCTGTCGGTTATATCTACACTAAACGGAACATACCCTGTGTAACTTCTCTTTAAAATAGAGCCATTGAAATAAACAACTGCATTCTTTTCAATTCCGTCAAAATCTATGGTAATCTGCTTTCCCTCATAATTAGCATCAAGAGAAAACATCTTTCTATACCAAGCCTTGCCCTTTGGTTTATATCCCCAAGACGGAGAACCCGACTCATCAAATTCACGCTTTATAGACCAATCGTGAGGCAGGTCAACAATCTCCCAGCTTCTTGCGTCAAAATCACTTTGTGGAACTCCCTTTGCAGTACCTGCCTTTGAAGTGTTATATATGCTTCCGTGGTCAATGCCGATATCCGGCTTTATATCACCCAAATGAAAAGACCAGCCTTTATCGAGAGACTTAACAATTCTTTTATTTACCATTTTCCCTACCTCAATTCCTACATTTAATATATACTATACTTATATAAACATAATACGGCATTAAAGTCAAGTAATTAAAAATTAATAATTACTGCAAAAGACACGAAAAGCGTCCAAGTCATTTTATTGACCTGAACGCTTTTGTGTTTAATATCTATATACAGCCGCCGTTTTAAAATAATATGTTAAATTGAAAATTGCCCAAAGGAGATTATGAATAACTATTAGGCAATAGTTATTTCTGGGTGTAGATAAAGCCTTTTTAGGGGCAGCCCTCTCTTGCAGGGCATGCCCCTCTTAAAAAACAGTCCACTGGACTATTTTTTAATTCACCCTGTGCGGAGCGCACTCCGTAAAGCATTTCGCTGACTGCGGTCAGCGACAGGGCTCTGCCCTTGACCCGCAAGCCTTTTGAAAAAGGCTTGACCGAAAACTTTTAGTTTATTACGCAAAACCTTTTTCGACAGGCTGGAATAACTATTAGGCAATAGTTATTTTTGACTTCTTCCATGTTCCCCATGTCTTATTCTTGTAATACGGTTTCACACGGACGTAATAGGTTTTACCCGTTTTTAGTTTGTTACTCTTAATATTAACTTTCTTTTTCTTTACAATCTTGTTAATAATCAGCTTTTTAAATTTCTTAGTCTTAGATATCTGTACTTTGTATTTCTTAGCATCGTTAATCTTGTTCCATTTTACACTGATTTTGTTGTCGGCAACGTTTTTAACTTTTACTGACGTTATCTTTGTTGTATTTATTGATTTTACGTCAGTTTTAACAGCTGTGTATGTGTTAACAACAGCGGTGTTATTAGTAACAGGTTTTACGCTAGGTGCGACTGTCGAGTTTTGTGTTGCTTCAGTGGTATTATCGTTCACAGTGCTATCAGTTGGTGTTGGTTCGGCGTTGAGCATTTCAGGAAATTTTTCGACAATAGCCCAATAAAGGTCTTCGCTTACTCCACCAAATGCAAGATAACCGACTTTTTTTAAGCTATCTGGAATGTTTACGTTTATCAGGTTTTCACAATCATGGAATGCACCTTCGTTTATCGTTGTTAATTTGTCAGGTAGTACAACTTCTTTGAGTTGTTTAGTGTCTCTAAATATACCTGTACCGATAGTAGTGATTCCATCACCAACGACTATCTTATTAATGATAAATTTGACTGCGTTTCTCCAAGGGATTTCATCAATATCGCCATTGACATTTAGAAAGTCTTTGGTAGCACCTGTGCCTTCAACTAATAATGTTCCTTCACTGAGAATATCATCAGGGTCGTCAGGAATAAATTTAGCGGTCACGGCTGTTGGGTCGTCCTTACCAATGTTCCATGTGGTGTTTCTAATATAATCCATCGCACATTTTGTAATACAAAGATCGTTAGCATATATATATTCACTTGTTAACCCGTCGAGAAAATCTGATGGATGGGTATACAAAGCGTAGCTATTTCCGCTAGTAATGTATTCGTTTTTGGTATTCCAACAATACTCACACGCTTCGACCGATATAGTACCTGCGATGATACCTGCAATCATAAGGACTGCTGTAAAGATACTTAAAAGTCTTTTACTTAATTTCTTTTGCATAATACATAAATTCCTTTCTGTTTGTAATTTTTTTGTTATAGTCATAATAGACCTCCTAAAAATTTATTACTGTATAATCTTACAGTAATAATATTATAATACACATTTCTAGTTTTGTCAACACATTTTGTGTAAAAATAAAAATCACTGTTTTGTGTATATTACAATTAAAATGAGGTGATATATATGAAATTCGGAGAAATACTAAGAGAGTTGATTGAAGAAAACGACCTAACTCAGAAACAGGTTGCAAAAGATTTGAACATCGCCCCGTCAACGCTGGGAAACTACATTCACAACAGCAGAGAACCTGATTTTCACACAATAAAAATGATAGCAAGTTATTTCAAGGTTTCAATAGATTACTTAATGGATTACCGCTCGACTATAGCCGAAAATAAAAAAGAGGACGAGCTTTTAAGAATCTACCGTTCACTTCCTATAACCTACCAAACTCTGTTAATTGAGCAAGGAAAATTACTTTTGCGATTAGGAAAAAATGAATAATAAAATACAAAACTGTCAAGGCAAAAACTAATTCATCGCCCGGACAGTTTTTATTATAGTTTTGGTTTAAATTAAACTTCAAATAAACAGCAGATTAGTCAGCGTCATGTCGGTATTGATTTTATCACTTATATATGTTAAAGTAATAATACTAAAAAATTCAGGAAAGGAATAAATATTGATGGTTGTATTTGAACTTGAAAACGGCAAGAAAATTAAAGCAGAGCTTTATCCGGAGTTTGCGCCAATAACTGTTGCAAACTTTGAAAAGCTGATAAAAGAGGGGTTCTATGACGGACTGATATTCCACAGAGTTATCCCGGGCTTTATGATTCAGGGAGGTTGTCCTGAGGGAACAGGTATGGGCGGCCCTAAGGAAAGAATTAAAGGCGAATTTCTCGCTAACGGAATTCCTAACGACTTAAAGCACACAAGAGGTGTTCTCTCTATGGCAAGAACTGCAGACCCTAACTCAGCAGGCTCACAGTTTTTCATAATGCACGCAGACGCTCCGCATCTTGACGGACAGTATGCTGCCTTTGGAAAAGTTGTCGAGGGTATGGATGCTGTAGACGAAATAGCTGAAACGCCAACAGATTACAGTGACAGACCGCTAAAAGAACAGAAAATTATAAGGGCTACTATCGAATAAAAGTACAATGGCGTTCACATAGTGGACGCCATTTCAGTCTGTCCACCCCATATCTTAACTGGATATGGGGATAAATTTTCTTATTTTTAGACATAGCCTCGGGAATTTTCTCAAAGTCGTCCTATTGCTTAAAAAATAAGCGATACAGCAAAAAGCCGTACCGCAGATTCATTGTACTATTTAATTTTGGACTTCTTACTCAACTACAAACTTTGAAATCTGTGAGAATAAAGCCTCTGAATCATCAGTGTGAGCAACAAGATCGATAGCGTTTGTTAAGTCAAGGCTGAAAATACCCATAATAGACTTTGCGTCAACTGCATATCTTCCTGAGATCAGATCCACATCAAAGTCACACAATGAAACTGCACTGACAAATTCCTTAACTTCAGAAATTGATTGCAATAAAACCTTAGCTTTTGTCATAATAAATTCCTCCCAAAAAAGTTTTGTTGTTGAAAACCCGTAGGAATTCAGAGAATTATTCTTTTTTTATTCTCCACCTAAAATATATCACATTTTTTTCAGTTGTCAAGGGGAAATTGAAAAAATTTTTTAAATATAGTATAATGTTCAAGTATAATAAATTTAGCAAGATATATTTATGCAATATTCACAATATATTTTCTGATATTTGTGCAATATGAATATTATTAAATTGATTTATAACGAGGGAAAGTATGAAAATATATTACTACACACTGGGCTGTAAGGTAAACCACTACGAAACCGAAGCCCTAAAAGAACGACTTGAACTGGCAGGACACATTACAGTCAAAGCAATTGCCGACGCAGAAGTTGCAATTGTAAACTCCTGCACTGTTACAGGTCAGGCAAATCTCAAGTGCAGGCAAACTCTCCATAAGATAAGAAAGCAGAATAATAGCTGTATACTTATTCTAACAGGTTGTTTTCCTCAGGCTTTCGAGAAAGAAGTCCGTACATTTGATTTCTGTGATATTATATGTGGCTCTGCAAATAAAATGAATATTCCAAATATGCTTAACGATTATCTGTCTGATTATAATATTGGCGATAACGGAAAGCGTAAACAGATTGTGCAGATTGAAAAACATTCAAAGAACGCTAAAATTGAAGATATGAGCGTTAACGGTTATGATGACAAAACAAGAGCCAATGTTAAAATTCAGGACGGCTGCGACCAATACTGCTCCTACTGCGTTATCCCCTATGCAAGAGGACATATTCGTTCAAAATGCCTTGATGAAATAAAAAGAGAGATAACCAAACTGTCAAAAAGCGGACACAAAGAGATTGTGCTTGTTGGAATAAACCTTTGCTGTTACGGAAAGGATTTAAATGATGGTAAGAGCATAAGACTGATAGATGCAGTAGAGACAGCCTGCTCGGTTGAAGGGATAGAGCGTGTAAGACTCGGCTCGATTGAGCCGGAAATGATCTTAGATGAGGATATAGATAGAATGTCAAAACTAGACAAGCTTTGCCCACAGTTTCATCTGTCGCTTCAAAGTGGCTGTGACAAGACCTTGAAGGAAATGAACAGAAAATACACTACTTCTGAATTTGATACGCTTTGCAAAAAGCTGAGAAAAATCTTTCCCGACTGTGCTATAACAACAGATATTATGGTAGGGTTTCCGGGCGAGAGTGATGAGGATTTCGCAGAATCGCTCGTCTTTGTAAGCAGAATGAAGTTTGCAAAAGCTCATATATTCCCCTATTCAAAAAGAGAGGGTACAGTTGCCGCAAGGCGTACAGACCAGATAGAAAAAAGCGTTAAGGAAAGCCGTGCAAGGGCTATGAGTGATGTATGTTCAAAGTCATCACTTGAATTTTTGAACGCTCAGGTGGGAAAGGTTTATCCTGTATTATTAGAAAAAGAAAAGTCTCCTGATTTTTATGAAGGACATACACCAAATTTTACAATTGTTAAAATTCCGAGAAATAATGAGAAAACACCTCAAAATAGTTTGCGAAAAAGGATTTTATATGTTAAAATAGTTAAAGCTGAAAGAAATTATTGTATCGGCAGTTTTGCTGACGATTCAACTCAGACATAACTATATGAAAAGATATATAAGGAGATGTGACTATGTCAGTTTATCGAATTTATGTTGAAAAGAAACAAAGCTATGCATCACAGGCTGAAACACTACTCAACGGAATTAAATCGGTTTTGAAAATTCCTGAGCTTTCAGATATAAGAGTTGTAAACCGATATGATGTCGAAGGATTGTCGGAGGACGACTTTATCAAATGTATTCCTGTTGTATTTTCAGAGCCTGCTGTTGATGTGATCTATAATGATATTCCAAAGCTTCAGAACAATGAAAATGTTATAGCTGTTGAATATCTTCCGGGACAGTTTGACCAGAGAGCAGATTCTTGTGCTCAATGTATTTCCCTGCTAACCGGAGGAAACCGCCCTACTGTCAGATCGGCTACTATATACATATTGCAGGGCGATCTTTCAGAGAAGGACATAAGTGATGTTAAGGATTATCTGATTAACCCTGTTGAGAGCCTTGAAGCGTCTTTAAAGCCTGTTGATACTCTAGACATTCAATATGATATTCCTGAAAGAGTTATCACGATTGAAGGCTTTATCTATTCAAGCGATACAGAGCTCAAAGCCCTTATGACATCATTAGGACTTGCTATGGACTTTGATGACATTAAATTCTGTCAGGATTATTTTAAAAATACAGAAAAGAGAAATCCTACTATTACAGAAATCCGTATGATAGACACTTACTGGTCAGACCACTGTCGTCATACAACATTCTCTACAATTATTGACGAGGTTGATATAGAAACTCCTTATATTTTAGACACCTTTAAAGACTATCTTAAAACAAGAAAGAAGCTTTATGGCAACAGAAAGGACAAACCGGTTACTCTAATGGATCTTGCTGTTATCGGTGCTAAGCAACTGAAAAGCGAGGGTCTGTTAGCTGATCTTGACGAGAGCGAGGAGATAAATGCCTGCTCTGTTAAAATAAAAGTTGAGGTTGATGGAAAGAACGAGGACTGGCTGTTGATGTTCAAAAACGAAACTCACAACCACCCTACTGAAATCGAGCCTTTCGGAGGTGCTGCTACCTGTCTTGGAGGAGCGATAAGAGATCCCCTGTCAGGACGCTCATATGTTTATCAGGCAATGAGAGTTACAGGAGCATCAAATCCTCTTGTGCCTTTTGAAGATACGGTCGCAGGAAAGCTACCACAGAGAAAAATTACCGTTGGTGCAGCTAACGGATATTCGTCCTATGGTAACCAAATAGGTCTTGCAACAGGTCATGTAAGCGAAATATACCACCCCGGATATGTTGCAAAGAGAATGGAAATAGGCGCTGTTATTGGTGCTGCTCCTGCTGAAAATGTACGCCGTGAACGCCCTGAGCCGAATGATATTGTTATTCTTTTAGGCGGAAAAACAGGACGTGATGGGTGCGGAGGAGCAACCGGTTCTTCAAAATCACATACCCTCGATTCGCTTGAAACCTGCGGAGCTGAAGTTCAGAAAGGTAACGCCCCTGAAGAAAGAAAGCTTCAGAGACTTTTTAGAAATCCTGAAGTTACCAAGATGATAAAAAGATGTAACGACTTTGGTGCCGGAGGAGTATCAGTAGCAATTGGCGAGCTTACTGACGGTTTAGAGATCGACCTCGATGCAGTAACCAAAAAATATGATGGTCTTGACGGAACAGAGCTTGCTATTTCAGAATCTCAGGAGAGAATGGCTGTTGTTATTTCTAAAGATGATGTTGACAAGTTCCTGGCTGAGGCTGAAAAGGAAAACTTAGAAGCTACTGTTGTTGCCCATGTTACAGACGACAGACGACTTAAGATGAACTGGAAGGGAAATGAAATTGTTAACCTGTCAAGAGATTTCTTAAATTCAAACGGTGCTGAAAAGCACACGAAAATTACAATTACAGAGCCTTATATTACGTCAGGCGGAAACATAGATAATAGTCCTGAAAAATGGGAGGCTATGATTTCAAACCTGAATATCTGTTCTCAAAAAGGACTTGTTGAGAGATTTGACTCAACTATCGGTGCAGGAACTATTCTTATGCCTTATGGAGGAAAATATCAGAACACCCCTACTCAGGCAATGGCAGCTAAGATTCCTGTTCTTCACGGAGAAACTACAACAGCTTCAATTATGGGATGGGGATACGATCCGTTCTTATCTGAAAAGAGTCCTTATCACGGTGCAATTGCCGCAGTTGTAGAATCAATAGCTAAGGTTGTTGCAACAGGAGGAAGTCACAAAAAATGCTGGCTAACTTTCCAGGAGTATTTTGAAAGAACTCAGAACGATCCAAAACGCTGGGGCAAGCCTCTTGCCGCACTTCTTGGAGCGTACAAGGCTCAGGTTGAGCTTAACTGTGCTTCTATTGGCGGAAAAGACTCAATGAGCGGAACATTTGAGACGATAGATGTTCCCCCAACGCTTGTTTCCTTTGCGGTTTCAACTGCTGATTCTTATGATGTAACATCTCAGGAATTTAAAGAGGCAGGCTCAAAGGTTATTTATATTGCACCTAAATATGACGAAAATGGAATTATTGATTTTGATAGTTTAAAGACTGTTTTTGAAAAGGTTGAAAATCTTATCAAGGACGGACTTGTTAATGCATGCTGGGCTGTTTCATTCGGCGGAATATCTGAGGCTGTTGCAAAGATGAGCTTCGGAAATAAGATTGGTTTCAGATTTACCGACAATGTAACTCCTAAGGAGCTATTCACACCAACCTACGGAGCTTTTGTAATTGAGTTAAAGAACAATGTAGAAACCGATGAGAGAATTATCGGCGAAACAATTAAAGAATATAAAATCTTCACACCTGATTATGAGCTTGATTTAGACAAGCTTCAGAATCTTTGGGAAAGCAAGCTTGAGCCTGTTTTCCCTGCTAAGATTGAGAACAATTACGGCGTTGTTGATAAGTTTTCCTATAATGTAGAAAACAGAATAAGACCTATTGCTCCTATTGCAAAACCTAGAGTTTTGATTCCTGTTTTCCCAGGTACAAACTGCGAATACGATACTGCAAGAGTTTTTGAGAGAGCAGGAGCAATCCCTGAGGTATATGTTATTAAAAACTACTCCGCCGAGGCAATTTCCGAATCGGTAAATGAAGTTGAAAAGCTTATAAGACAATCTCAGATAATTATGCTTCCGGGCGGATTCAGCGGAGGCGACGAGCCTGACGGAAGCGGTAAGTTCATAACTTCATTCTTCAGAAATCCACGACTCACCCAGGCAGTTCACGAATTTTTGAAATACAGAGACGGACTCATGCTCGGTATCTGTAACGGATTCCAGGCGCTTATAAAACTAGGTCTTGTGCCTTATGGCAAGATCGTTAATATGAGAGACAACTCTCCTACTTTGACATTCAACACCATAGCACGACACCAGTCAAAGATGGTAAATACCAGAATTGCTTCAAACAAATCGCCTTGGCTTGCTGAATGTAATGTCGGGGATATTCACACTGTTGCAATTTCACACGGAGAGGGTAGATTTGTTGCAAGTGAGGAGGAAATCGCAAGCCTTGCTGCTAATGGACAGATTGCAACTCAGTATGTTGACTTTGCTGAGGTTCCTACAATGGACATTCATTGCAATCCAAACACATCTATGTATGCGATTGAGGGTATCACCTCTCCTGACGGAAGAATTTTAGGTAAGATGGGACACTCAGAGAGAATCGGTGAGGATATTTCTAAGAATGTTCCTGGTAATAAAGATCAGAAGATATTTGAAAGCGGAGTAAAATATTTTACTCACTAATTGACTTTCAGCAAAACAAAACACCTTGTGAAAGAATTTTCTCTCATAAGGTGTTTGTTTTTATATTGATAACATTTATCGTCTTCTTTTAGAGTTTCTCATCTTACGGCGTTTAAGGACATCATTTTTAATGCTTATCTCTCTTAGACTTTCACGCTCGTTTTCTATCATAATTCCCAGTCTTTTTATTTTCTGCGACGAAATGTAAGACAGTAAAGCAATGCCAAGTATGTTTAGAATCAAAATAATCAGGAAAATGGTCCGCCAGATTATATAGGCTTTCTTCTCCTTCAAAAGCCTTGATTCAATGCTGTCACCAAGAGTTTTCTGAGAATTACTGATGTATTTTACACAAGAAACATACTCGTTACCAGAAATATACTTTCTCGCTTTTTGCTTATCTGCCTTTTGAATCATCTTGTTAAGAGCTTTCTGCTCAACAGGTGCTAGATACTTATCCCAAGCGTTGTCAATTTTAGTGATAATCTCCTTTTCATTTTCCTCCAGTCCGATTGCCAAAAGCATATTCTTAGCATAGGTCATATCCCCCGTTTTGATGTTTTCATTCATATAATCAGAATAATAATCAATATTTGAGGAATCTACATAGAGATATAAAAGATTTGTCCTGTTCAGAAAGGCTGAGCGATACTGGTTTGAATACTTTATCATATCATTAAGCTTCTTATCAACCGATGATGAAGCTTTTCCGAAAAAGAGATAAAAAAGCAACACCACAAGGCTAGTGATACACAATATAATCATTGCAGGCAACTTGCTGAAGGATAGCATTTTTTTAATCAGGTTGGACATAAAATCATTCCTTATCTAAAAATTGAAATCTTAAGTTCTGTTTAACAGACTACATATATATTATTTTTGTATTATTACAATTATACTTTATTCGACTGCTTATGTCAATTAACATTATTGACAAACTCTGTGGAATTTAATATACTTATTCAAATAGAATTTGCATTTATCTTATGAACTATAATAGAAAAAGGTGGTAAATATGAAAAGAATATTTATAATCTCAGTTTGCATTATATTTGGCATTTTATCAACGATTCCTGCCTATGCTGATGAAGAAATAAGGTTCACTCTTTCATCTGAAGAGCCTGAAGACAACTCAGCTGAAGTGGTTTTAGTGTGTGACAGAAACCCTGGAATTTCCGAGGGAGAGTTCAATATTCTCTACAATTCATCTATAATAAGTCTTAGCAGTTACGAATTTGAGGTGGAAGGCTTTTCAACCGAGGAGTTTGCTGACGAAGGGCGAATGAATGTAAAATTCAGCAAAGAGGATAACGATTTAAGTGCCGGCGGAAAGCTTTGCTCGCTAATTTTCGATATAAAAAACTCTAATGAAAAGCTTGCAGGCGTTACTGTAGAGTTTATTTCTCTCAAGGACAACGACGGCAACGAGCTAAGTCGGCTTGTAGAGTCCTGTGAAATATCTATCCCTGAGGGAATTGTTGAAAGCTCTGATTCTGACAGTGAGATAGATGAAAGCAGTTCGAAATCTGAAAATATCGATAAGGATGCAAAGGATGCGATGTCAAACTCGATTGAAAAAGACAACGATATTGCAGAAATCATTTTGCTTATCATTGGCGGAATTATGATTGTTGTCGGAGTGAGCGTGTTGATTATTAATGCCAGGGCAAAATCGAGAGAAAGAAAGTAGTAGTTATGCTAAATAACCTCCCACAGAGTATTTTCTGTGAGAGGTTTTTTTGACTATGAAATTCTAAAATTTCAGATTTTTAATTCTTTCAACTGCTTCCTTTGTCTTTTCCCTGTCGCCAAATGCTGTAAGCCTGAAATAGCCTTCGCCATTCTTTCCAAAGCCTGCACCGGGCGTTCCGACAACATTCGCCTCATTCAGGAGCTTGTCAAAGAACTCCCAGCTTCCCATATTATTCGGGCATTTTAGCCAGATATATGGCGAATTTTTACCGCCTGTATAGTAAATCCCCAGTTCGTCAAGAGCAGATGCAATAATTTTTGCATTCTCCTGATAGTAGCTTAAATTCTTTTTAATCTGCTTTTGCCCCTCTTCTGAGAACACAGCAGCTGCTGCACACTGAACAGGGTATGATACACCATTGAACTTTGTTGCCTGACGGCGATACCATGTATCATAAACCGACACATCTTCCCCTGATTTGTTTTTCATTTTAAGTTCCTTTGG